>JALOKS010000009.1 GCA_025456385.1 Thermoanaerobaculales bacterium
CCAGCGGATCGCGGCGCGACGGGTCGGCCCGGCGTTGAGGACCGCCCGCACGAGGAGCCCGAGGAGCAGGGCGAAGGCGGTGGTCGCCAGCACGGCGATGACCGTGCGTCGCAGATGGCGGTACCTCACCCGCCGCGCTCCCCCCACTTCAGCTTCCGGTTGAGGACCTGGAAGTACGACCGGTCCGGGTCGGTGACCAGCAGGACGGGGTCGTCACAGGGCCGGATCCGCACCAGGCTTTCGGTGCCGATCGGGAAGCCCTGCTGGCCGTCGAGGGTCAGCCACACCTCCTCGGTGTGGTTCTCCAGGCGGACCTCGATCTCCGCCTGCAGGGAGAGCACGATCGGCCGGTTGGTCAGCGCGTGCGGGCAGATCGGCGTGACCACGATGGTCTCGAGGGTCGGGTAGAGGATCGGGCCGCCGGCGGAAAGGTTGTAGGCGGTCGAGCCGGTGGGCGTCGCGATGATCAGACCGTCGGCCTTGAAACGGCTGAGCAGCTCGCCGTCGACCCGCACCGACAGCAGCAGCATCCGCGCCAGCGCCGACTTGTTGACCACCGCGTCGTTGAGCACGCAGCGGACGATGGTGTCGCGGCCCGGCGCCTCGACCTCGACCCGGAGGCGCTCGCGGCGCACCGTCGCGGCGCGGCCTTCGAGGGTCGCGGCCAGCATCGCGAAGAGCTGGCTCGGCGGGTTCTCGGTGAGAAAGCCGAGGGTCCCCATGTTGATGCCGAGGACCGGCGTGCCGCCGAGCTCGCCGCGGGTGACCGAGAGCAGGGTGCCGTCGCCGCCGAGGACCACCACCAGGTCGACGAGCCGGGGCAGGTCCTCGCGCTCGATGTGGTCGCCGCCCCCCAGCGCCGAGGCCGTCTCGCGGTCGATCACCGCCTCGAGGCGGCGTCGCTCGAGCTCGGCGAGCAGCCGGCGCCCGAGCTCCACCGCCTCGGGGCTCGAGGTCTTCAGCACCACGCCGACCCGCCGGATGTCGGGCTTCGTCATTGCCGCCCATTCTACTCCGGCAGCCCGCGCCTCCGGCGCCGGCCTCCGGACGCCTCTCAGGGGCGCTCGACCGCGTCGCTCACGGTGACGATCCCGAGGTGGCCGTCGACCGTCAACCGGTCGCCGGTGACGAGCAGGCTGGTCGCTCCGGCGACTCCCGTCACGCAGGGCAGGCCGTACTCGCGCGCGATGATCGCGCCGTGGATCAGCATGCCGCCGCGGCGCTCGACAACCGCGGCGGCGAGCGGCACGACGAAGGTCATGTTGGGGTCGACGGCATCGCACACCAGCACCTCGCCGGGCTGGAGCTCGAAGAGGTCGTCGACCCCGCTCACGATTCGTGCGCTGCCGATCGCAAGGCCCGGGCCCGCCGGCTGCCCGACCAGCTGCCGCGGGCGGGGCCGGAAGCCTGGCTCGACCTCCTGGCGATCCGCGGCGGGTTCCGGCTCCGCGACCAGGTTGGGGTCGCGGAGCGCCGCAGCCACGCGGCCGGGATCGCCGAAGGCGCCTGCGTCGGCCCGTCGTTCGGCGAGCCGCCGCCGGCCCTCCGCCGCCGCTTCGAGCACCAGAGCTTCGAGCCGGGCGAGATGGATGTTGTCGTCGTCGCGCAGGCGGTAGCTCGCGCGCCCGACATCGAGCAGCTCCTCCGCCAGGCCGCGCCGCTCCGGCGGCACCGCCGCATAGAGAGCCGCCTCCCGCTCGGCCCCGCTCCGGCTGACCTCGGCGGCGTGCGGGGCCGCCGCGAAGCGGAGCAGGAGGCGGACCAGGGGAGCGCGCTCGGCGAAGCACAACCGGTCGGCGAAGGCGGCGCCGCCGAACTCGCGCAGGAAGTCGGCCAGGCCGGACTCGAAGGTGTCGTCGCCCGGCTCGCCGGCCGCGAGCCGCGCCGCGAGCCCGGCATCGCACTCGACGCGGGCGGCGAGGGCCGCGAGCGCACGGTTGCGGCGCAGGCTCAGCATCGGGCTCGCCGCCAGCAGCTCCATGAACTCGTAGGGGTCGGGCGGCCGCATGACGTCGTTGTAGAACTGGCCGAAGAGGCGCATGCCGTGGGCGAGCGGGATGAACTCCTGCCAGTAGACATCCACCCAGCGGTCGTGAGCGGCGCGCCGGCGCTCGATCTCGCGCGCGAGCGCGGCGTCGTCGAGGAGGGCCGGGTCCACGCCGGCGAGCTCGGCGGCCTCGCGGTCCATCGCCGGGAGCAGCTCCTCCTCGACCCGCCGTCGCAGCCGGCGCAACGAGTCGAGGCTGCGGGACAGGCTGAGGTACCAGGCGCGCCGGTCACCCTCGTTCGGGGCAGTGGTGATCGGTCGCGCCTGCAGGATGACCAGGTCGCGCCCGCGCAGGGTCCACTCCACGTCCTGCGCGGCGCCGAAGACGTCCTCGATGCGGCGGACCGCGGTCGCGACCTCGGCGACCGCCGCGGGGTCGAGCGGAGCCTCGGAGCCGCCCGGCATGGGGACCTCCACGGGCAGCTCCCCGGCGGCGGCGAGCTGCCGGCGCGCGGACGACGGCGGCACGTGCTCGAGCAGCCGCCCGTCCGCCCGCGCGAGAAGCCAGCGATCGGGCTCGACGCTGCCGTCGACGAGGCCCTGGTTGAGCCCGTACACGGCCTCGACCACGGCCAGACCGGGCTCGGTCGGGTGCGCGCCGAAAGCCACGCCCGAGCACTCGCCGACGACCAGCGCCTGCAGCACGACCGCCATCGCGCTCGACTCGACGTCGAGCCCGAGCTCCCGCCGGTAGAGGAGGGCACGGTCCGACCACAGGGAGGCCCACACCCGGCGCACGGCGTCGAGCGCGGCCTCCGGCCCCTGGACGCCGATGAAGGAGTCGTGCAGGCCGGCGAAGGAGCTGGCGCCCGTGTCCTCGCCCGGGGCCGAGGAGCGGACGCTGAGCTGGCCCGGTCCGAGCTCGGGCTCGAGCACCGCCCGCAGCTCGTCAGCGACCGCGCTCGGCATCGGCGCGCGCAGGAAGCGGTTGCGGATCCTGAGCGCGGCGTCCCAGATCTCCTCCCAGCGCATGTCGGCGAGGTCCTTGCGGCCGAGCTCCTGCTGGATCACCCCGCGCAGGCCGGCGCCGGCGACGAAGTGCTCGTAGGCCGCCGTCGTCAGGCAGATGCTCGGCGGCACCCGGAAGCCGGCGCGGTGCAGCGCCGCCAGCGCGACCGCCTTGCCCCCGACCCGCAGCCTGTCGGCATCGCCGACCTCGACCAGCCGGAGGCACAGGGTCATGGCGCGACGTGGAGCTCGACCACGTGCTGGAAATGGGTGACCACCATGTAGGTGGCAACCCGCAGCCGCATGGCGACGGAGCTCGGCGCGGCGACGAAGTCCGTGAGCTGCGGGTGCTTGGCGAGGAAGACGCGCTCGAACTCGGCGCGCCCGGGCTCGTCGATCTCCTCGACCGTGCCCACCGCGGTCGCGGCAGCCGCCGCGGTGAAGTCGGCGGAGCGATTGCTGCGGTTGTCGATCAGCATTGCGGCGCGGGCGTCGGCGGCGAGGTTGGCGTGCTTGCGGGTCGCCCGGCCGGTGGTGAAGTAGAGCAGCCTGAGGTCGGGGCTCGCGGCGAAGCCGACGAGGCTGGTGTAGGGCTCGCCCTGGTGGTGGGTCCCCAGCACCGCGAGGAGCTGGGTCTCCAGCAGCTCGCGCAGGATCGCCATGTGGCTGCGTTGCTCCATTCCGAGGGCGCCTCCGTGGCGGTCATTATAGTCGGCCACGCCGCGCCGCCGGGCGTGTCGCCGGCGGTACAAGATGTGGTGGAGGAGCTGAACGCGCACCCCAACATCTTGTGGTGGATGGGCGCCACGCGGCGATGCGCTCCGAGCACCCGCTGTGCGGGGCGTATCTCCATGCAGGCCAAACCCTTGACATGCCGCGCGCGGCGGCTCATGATTGGGTGGTCAGAAGTGGTGCAAATCGGTCTGTAGTGGAGAATCTGACGACAGGACGGCCCACTTCGGACGCAGGGGGGGCAGGGTGGATCGTTTTCGCGGAGGTTTCCCGGCGACCATCGACGGCAAGGGCCGCTTCAAGCTGCCGGCGCGCCTCCGCGAGCAGCTCGAGGCGGACTACGGCCGCGAGGTCTTCGTCTGCTCCTTCTTTCCCCACGAGCTGCGGGTCTACCCGCTGCCGGTGTGGCAGGCCGTCGAGGAGCAGCTGCTCAGGAAGCCGGCGATGAAGCCGGCGGTGCTGAAGCTGGTGGAGCGGGTCAACTACGGCCAGCTGCTCGAGGTCGACGACCAGGGACGGATCCTGGTGCCGGCGCTGCTGCGGGAGATGGTGGACGTGGAGGGCGAGGTCGTGGTCTCCGGCCGTCTCAACCACCTCGCCGTCACCAAGCGCTCGCGCGCGGCCTCCTTCCTCGAGACGTCGTCGCTCAGCGATGGTGAGCTGGAAGAGCTCGCACAGCTGGAGCTGTGATGGAGGAGGGGAGTGGCCTCCGGACACCTGCCGGTGCTCGCCCCCAGAGTGGTCGAGCTGCTGGCGCCGGCGGCGCCCGGCCTCCTCGTCGACGCCACCGTCGGTCTCGGCGGCCACGCGGCGGCGCTGCTGCGCTCCCACCCCGGCTTCCGGCTCGTCGGGCTCGACCGTGACCCGCAGGCGCTGGCCCGCGCCGAGGACCGGCTGCGGGGCTTCGGAGACCGGGTACGGCTGGTCGAGGCCTGCTTCGCGAGCCTGCCCGCCGTGCTCGAGCGCCTGGGCGAGGAGCCGCCGGCGGCGGTGCTCGCCGACCTCGGCTGCTCGTCGCTGCAGCTCGACACCGCGGAGCGCGGCTTCTCCTTCGCCGCGGACGGGCCGCTCGACATGCGCATGGGGGCGGCCGGCGAGACCGCGGCCGAGCTGCTCGCCCGCATCGAGTGGGAGGAGCTGGTGAGGATCCTGCGCGACTACGGCGAGGAGCGCCGCGCCAGGGCGGTCGCGCGCGCCATCGTCGCGCGCCGGGAGCGCGCTCCCTTCCTCACAACTGCTGACCTGAGCCGCCTCGTGGCCGGGGTCGTCGGCCACGGCGAGCGCCGCATCCACCCCGCCACCCGCACCTTCCAGGCCCTCCGGATCGCGGTCAACGACGAGCTCGGCGAGCTCGAGCGCTTCCTCGAGCCCGCGGCCCTCGGGCTGCGGCCGGGCGGCCGGATCGCGGTGATCGCCTTCCACTCGCTCGAGGACCGCATCGTCAAGCACGGGCTGCGCCGCCTCGCGGGGCGCTGCGTCTGCCCGCCCGGCCTCCCGGAGTGCCGCTGCAACCCGCGGCGGGAGCTCGCGGTGCTCACGCCCTCGCCGCTGCGGCCTGACGACGACGAGGTCGCCGCCAACCCGCGCGCCCGGTCGGCGCGGCTGCGCGCCGCCGCGCGCCTCGCCGGAGGCTGAGGATGCGCCTGCCCGGCCTCGGCCCCTCGAACCGCTACTTCGTCGCGCAGCGCGACCGGCAGTGGCCGCACGTGCTGACCGCGCTGCTGCTGGTGTCGGCGCTCGCGGTGCTGGCGCTCGGGCTGGTCGGCTGGCCGCGTCTGAAGAGCACCTCGATCCACTACGAGCTGATCCAGCTGCGGGCGCAGGTGTCGGAGCTCGAGGAGCGGGAGCGCGTCCTCCGCCTCGCTCTGGAGCGCGAGCGCAGCCCCGAGCGCCTGGCGGCGCGTGCCGCCGAGCTCGGTCTGGTGGCGGCGGCGCCGGTCGGCCTGCCCGCCCCCGGCGTCGGGGAGGCCGCGCCGTGAACCGGCGGCGTTTCGCGGCGGTGGTGGCGGTGATGGCGCTCGGCGCCGCGGTGCTGGTGGTGCGGTCCTTCGAGATCGCGGTCCTCGAGCACGGGTCGTTGATGCGCAAGGCGCAGAAGCAGCAGCAGCAGGTGATCAAGGTCCCGGGCCCGCGCGGCAGCATCCGCAGCGCCGACGGCTACCTGCTCGCGACCTCGGTGGCGCGGGTGGCGATCAAGGTCGACACCGAGCAGCTGCCGTACCCGGAGCTCTTCGTGCGGGCGGCGGCGCCGCTGCTCGGCGAGCCGGCCGGGGAGCTCGCCCGCCGCCTCGAGCGCGGCTCGCGCTCGGTGTGGCTCGCGCAGCGGGTGCCGCCCGAGCTCGGCGAGCAGGTGCGGGCGCTGGCCCCTTCGGCGGTGTACCTGGTGCCCGACTTCGCCCGCGTCTACCCGCAGGGGCGGCTGGCGGCGCCGGTGATCGGCTTCGTCGGGCGCGAGGAGCTCAACACGATCGGCCGCGCGGGCCTCGAGCACGACTTCGACGCGTACCTCGCGGGCGAGCCCGAGGAGTACCTCGCGGTCAGCGACGCGATCCGGCGGCGGGTGCGGCTCGAGCGCCTCCACCGCGGCCGCGCGGGCTACGACCTCGAGCTGAGCCTGAACGCCCGCCTGCAGGCGCGCAGCGAGGCGGCGGTCGCAGCGGCGGTGGCGGAGTACGACGCACTGGGGGCCTCGGCGGTGGTCGCCGACGTGCACTCGGGACGGCTGCTCGCGCTGGTCTCGCTGCCGTCCTTCGACCCCGCCGAACCGGCCGGGTCGCCGGCAGCGACCTGGCGCCTGCGCCCGGTCCAGGACGCCCTGGAGCCGGGCTCGACCATCAAGCCGATCATCGCCGCCGCCGCCCTCGCGGCCGGCGTGATCCGAACCGGCGAGGGCTTCGACTGCAGGGCCCGCGGAACCAGGGTCGCCGGCCACTGGGTCCGCGACCACGCCAAGCCCGGGTTCTACACCATCGACGAGGTGGTCGTGTACTCGGCCAACACCGGCATCATCGAAGCGGCGGAGCGGGTGCCGCGGCAGCAGCTGTGGCAGGCCTTCGACGCCTTCGGCTTCGGCCGCCGGACCGGCGTCGCCTTCCCGGCGGAGGCGCGCGGCCTGCTCGCCGAGCCGCAGTCATGGTCAGGGATGAGCCGCGCCGGCCTCGCTCTCGGCCAGGAGCTGACGGTGAGCCCGCTGCAGATGGCCATGGCCTACGCCGCGATCGCCAACGGCGGCTGGCTGCCGCGGCCGCGGCTGGTCGCGGGCGGGGACGAGGGCTCGGCCGGCGCCGGCGACGAGCCCCTGACCCGGGTGCTCGACGGCGCGCTCGCCGACCGCCTCCGACGGATGCTGGAGGGGGTCGTCGACGAGGGCACCGGAACGCTCGCCCAGGTGCCCGGCTTCCGCGTCGCGGGCAAGACCGGGACCGCGCAGCGGGCGGTCAACGGGACCTACGACGACGTCCACCACACCGCGTGGTTCGCGGGCTTCCTGCCGATGCCGCAGCCGCGGGTGGTGATCGTGGTGGTGGTGGAGGACCCGCGCGAGCGCGACTTCTGGGCCTCGACCGTGGCGGCGCCGGTCTTCGCCGAGATCGCCGCCGCGGCGGCGACCATCCTCGACCTCGTCCCGACGGAGCCGATCGACGAGCCGGAGACGGCGCAGCCCGAACGGCGCGACGGGGATTCCCGGAGGGACACCGCATGAAGCTCGAAGCGCTGGTCCGGCGCCTCGGCGAGGGCGAGCTCAGCGGCGACGGCGGCACCGCCGTGCGCGGCGTCACCCACGACTCGCGGCTGGTGCGGCCGGGCAGCCTGTTCGCGGCCGTCCCCGGCGAGCACGCGCACGGCGTGCAGTTCGTTGATCGGGCGCTCGCCGCCGGCGCGGTCGCCGTGCTCAGCGACCGGCGCCGGCCGTCGCGCCTGGACGTGCCGTGGATCCGGGTCCGCGAGGCCCGCCCGGCGATGGCGCGCGCGGCCTGGATCCTCGCCGGCAACCCGCAGCGCAAGCTGCGGCTGATCGGGGTCACCGGGACCAACGGCAAGAGCACGACGGCGCACCTCATCAGCCTGATTCTCAACGCCGCGGAGGAGCCGACGGCCTTCGTCGGCACCCTCGGAGTGCGGCTGCCGGACGGCAGCGAGATCGCGAGCGAGCGCACCACGCCGGAGGCGACCGACCTCGGCCCGCTGCTGCGCCAGGCGCTGAAGTCCGGCGCCACCGGCGTGGCGATGGAGGTCAGCTCGCACGCCCTCTGCCAGCATCGGGTTGCCGGCCTCGAGTTCGCGGTCGCGGTGTGGACCAACCTCACCCGCGACCACCTCGACTACCACCGCGACATGGAGTCCTACTTCGAAGCCAAGCGGCGGCTGTTCACCGACCACCTGGCGCGCGGCGGCCGCCGGGTCCTGCCGGTGGACGACCCCTGGGGGGCGAGGCTGCTCGACCGGCCGCGGGAGGGCGACGTTTCGTGGGGCCTCGACCGCGGCGCGGTCTGCGCCCGCGAGGTCGTCAGCACCCTCGACGGCAGCCGCTTCGAGCTGCGGCTCCCGGACGGCGAGGTGCGGGTGCAGCTGCCCCTGGTCGGCGTCCACAACCTCCGCAACGCGCTCGCGGCGGCGGCGGCCGCCCACGCCGCCGGCCTCGGCCCGAAGGCGATCCGCCGCGGCCTCAAGCGGGCGCGGCCCCTGAGCGGCCGCCTCGAGCGCATCGACACCCGGCTGCCCTTCCCGGTCTTCGTCGACTACGCGCACACCCCGGAAGGCCTGCGCGCGGTGCTGCAGGCGCTCGACCGCATCACCGACCGGCGCCTGATCGTGGTCTTCGGCGCCGGCGGCGACCGCGACCGCGGCAAGCGCGGGCCGATGGGCTACGCGGTGGGCGAGCTCGCCGACCTCCCGATCGTGACCTCGGACAACCCGCGCTCGGAGGACCCGGCCGCGATCGCCGCTGCGGTCGCCGAGGGCGTGCGTGCGGCCGGAGCGGAGCCGCAGGTGGTGCTCGACCGCAGGCTCGCGATCCGGACCGCCCTCGAGCAGGCCGACGAGCGCTCGCTGGTGCTGGTGGCGGGCAAGGGCCACGAGGCCTACCAGACGATCGGCGGCGAGCGCTTCCCCTTCTCCGACCAGCAGGTGGTGCGCGCCGAGGCGCGGAGGGTGCTGTGCGAATGACGGCCGCGGAGGTCGCGCGGCTGCTCGGCGGCACGCTCGAGGGTCGGCCCGGGGCCGAGCTGACCGGCGCCGAGGTCGACTCGCGGCGCGTGGCGCCCGGCGACCTCTTCGTCGCTCTTCCCGGCGAGCGCCGCGACGGTCACGAGTTCGTGGCCGCGGCGCTCGCGGTGGCGGCGGCGGCCCTGGTGCGCGCTGACGCCGAGCTCGCGCCGCCGCCTGAGGGCCGCGCCCTGATCCGGGTCGCCGAGCCGCTCGCCGCCTACCACTCGCTCGCCGCCCACGAGCGCGGCGCGCGGAGCTGGCGGGTGGCGGCGGTCACCGGCTCGGTCGGCAAGACCACGACCAAGGGCATGCTGGCGGCCCTGCTCGCACCCCACCTGGCCACCGGCGCCAGTGCCGGCAACCGCAACTCGACTCTCGGCCTGCCGGCAGAGCTCCTGTCGCAGCCGCCGGGCATCGAGGTCTTCGTCGCCGAGGCCGGCATGAGCCGCCCCGGCGAGCTCGCGGCCCTGGGCGCGATCCTGCGGCCGCAGGTGCTGCTCTACACGCGCATCGCTCCGGTCCACACCGAGTTCTTCCCCGACCTCGGGGGCATCGTCCGCGCCAAGGGCGAGCTCCTGCCCTGGCTCGACGCCGAGGGCACGCTGGTCGTCAACGCCGAGGACCCCCACCAGGCCGGGTACCCGGGCCGCACCCGGGCGCGGGTGCTGGCCTACGGTCCCGGCGCCGCGGCCCGGATCGAGGAGGTCGAGGACCGCGGGCTGCTCGGCAGCCGCTTCCGGCTCGTGCTGCCGGGCGGCGAGGCCGTGGTGGAGCTCGCGCCGCCCGGCCTGCACCAGGCCGAGAACCTGCTCGCAGCGGCGGCCGCGGCGAGCGCCTTCGGCGTGACCGCCGACCAGGTCGCGGCGGCAGCCCGCGGCCTGCGCGCCGACCCGCACCGCGGGCGGGTGCTGCGCACCGCGGGCGGTGCGACCGTCGTCGACGACAGCTACAACGCCTCGCCGGTCGCGGTGCGGCGGCTGCTCGAGCTGCTGGCGCGCGCGCCCGGCCGGCGGGTCGCGGTGCTCGGCGAGATGTACGAGCTCGGCGCCCTGGCCGCCGCCGCCCACGCCGAGGCCGGGCGGCTGGCCGCCGCCGCCTGCGAGCTCCTGGTGGCGGTCGGCGGGGAGAACGCGGAGCGCCTCGCCGCCGCCGCGCGCGCGGCCGGCCTCGAGTCGGTCCGCCGGGCCGGCGACGCGGGCGCGGCCACGGAGCTGCTCAGGCGGGAGCTGCGCGCGGGCGACGTGGTCCTGGTCAAGGGCTCGCGCGGCGTCGGGCTCGACGCGACGGTGGCGGCGCTCGTCGGCGAGGAGGCGGCCTGATGCTGTACGCGCTGCTGCTGCCGCTCGCCGACACCTTCATCGGTTTCAACGTCTTCCGCTACATCACCTTCCGCGCCGGCGTCGCGATCGCGACCGCGTTCTTCATCAGCCTGGTGGCGGGCCCGTGGCTGATCGCGCGCCTGCGTGCGCTGCAGGTCCAGCAGGCGATCCGCGCCGAGGGGCCGCAGCACCACCAGGTCAAGGCGGGCACGCCGACGATGGGTGGGATCCTCATCGTCGGGAGCTTCATCCTCGCCACCCTGCTGTGGGCGGACCTCGCCAACCCCTACGTCTGGACGGTCGTGCTGACGACCCTCGGCTTCGCGGCCGTCGGCCTCGCCGACGACTGGCTCAAGGTCAGGCGGCGCCAGAACCTCGGCCTGACGACCCGCCAGAAGCTGCTCCTCCTGACCCTCATCGGGCTCGCGGCCGGCCTCATGGCGCGGTCGTCGGCGCTGCCGGCGCCGCACGCCGGCGCCCTGGCCCTGCCCTTCTTCAAGGACGTGCTGCTGCCGCTCGGCCTCCTCTACCTGCCCTTCGTCGTGCTGGTGCTGCTGGGATCATCGAACGCCGTCAACCTCACCGACGGGCTCGACGGCCTGGCGGTCGGGTCGGTGGCGATCGCGGCCGCGACCTACACCGTCTTCGTCTACGTGGCGGGCCACGCGCGCATCGCCTCTTACCTGCGGATCGTCGCCGTCTCCGAGGCCGGCGAGGTCGCGGTCTTCACCGGCGCCATGGTCGGCGCGGCGCTGGGCTTCCTGTGGTTCAACTGCCACCCGGCGCAGGTCTTCATGGGCGACGTCGGCTCGCTGGCGCTCGGCGGCGGCATCGGCATCGTCGCAGTGGTCGCCAAGCAGGAGCTGCTGCTGGTGATCGTCGGCGGCCTGTTCGTGCTCGAGGCGCTGTCGGTGCTCGTCCAGGTGGCCTCCTTCAAGCTGCGCGGCAAGCGGGTCTTCCGGATGGCGCCGCTGCACCACCACTTCGAGCTCCTGGGCTGGGCCGAGACCCAGGTCGTGGTGCGCTTCTGGATCATCGCGATCGTCTTCGCCCTTGCCGGGCTGTCGACCCTGAAGCTGAGGTGACGGTGGCCTACCAGGTGCCTTCCCGCGTGCTCGTCGTCGGCCTGGGTCGCTCCGGCCTGGCGGCGGCGCGCCTCGCCGCCGCGGGCGGCGCCGAGGTCTGGGCCACCGACCTCCGTCCGGCGGCCGAGCTCGCGGGCGCGCTGGCGGAGCTGCCGCCGGGCTCGCGGACCTTCCTCGGCGGCCACCCCGAGGACTGCCTCGGCGGCGTCGACCTGGTGGTGGTGTCGCCGGGGGTGGCGGCGGAGTCGTCCCTCCTCGCGGCGGCGCGCCGCCGCGGGATCGCACTCAGCGCGGAGATCGAGTTCGCCTGGCGGCACCGCCCGGAGGCGCCGCTGGCGGCGATCACCGGCTCCAACGGCAAGAGCACCGTCACCGAGCTGGTGGCGGAGCTCCTGCGCGCGGCGGGCCAGGCGGTGGCCGCGGGCGGCAACCTCGGCACGGCGGCGTCACAGCTGGTGCTCGACGGGGGTTGGGACAGCTGGGTGCTCGAGGTCTCGAGCTTCCAGGCCGAGCTGCTGAGCGCGCTGGCGCCGCGGGTGGCGGTCTTCCTCAACCTCAGCCAGGACCACCTCGAGCGGCACGCGAGCCTCGACGCCTACCTGGCGGCCAAGCGGCGGCTGTTCGCCTTCCAGGGCGCGGCCGACGTCGCGGTGCTCAACGCCGACGACCCCGCGGCGGCTGCGACCGCCGGCGCCGCCCGCCGCCGCTTCTTCTCGCTGTCCGGGGCGGCCGACGCCTGGCTCGCCGACGGCCGGCTGATGCTCGACGGCGAGCCGCTGCTGGCCGCCTCCGAGCTGCGCCTGGCAGGGCTCCACAACGTCGCCAACGGCCTCGCCGCGGCGCTCGCGGCGCAGGCGCTCGGCGCGCCGCGGCCGGCTCTGGCGGCTGGGCTCGCGGGCTTCGCGGGCCTGGCCCACCGCCACCGCACGGTCCACGTCGCCGGCGGGGTGGCGTGGATCGACGACTCCAAGGCGACCAACGTCGGCGCCACCCTGGCCGCCCTCGGCGGCTACCCGGAGGGCTCGGTGCACCTGATCCTCGGCGGCCAGGCCAAGGGCCAGGACTTCAGCCCGCTCGCCGCCGAGGTGAGGCGGGCGGTGGCGCGGCTCTACCTGATCGGAGTCGACGGCGAGGCGATCGGCGCCGCCCTCGCGGGCACGGCGCCGGCCGAGAGCTGCGGCACCCTCGCCGAGGCGGTGCGGCGGGCGCGGCAGCTGGCAACGTCCGGGCAGTGCGTGCTGCTGGCCCCGGCCTGTGCGTCCTTCGACCAGTTCGCGAACTACGGCGAGCGCGGCGACCGCTTCGCGGAGCTCGCGAGAGGGGAGGCGGCGGCATGCCGATAAGGCAGCGCTTCGACCGCCCCCTGCTCGGCGCCACCGTGCTGCTGACGGCGATCGGCCTCGCGCTCCTCGCCTCGGCGTCATGGCTGATCGCCATCGACCGCTACGGCCGCCCGGGCTCGTACTTCGTCACCTGGCAGGCGGCGACGGCGATGATCGGCCTCGGCCTGCTGGTGATCTGCATGCACCTCAAGGTCGGCCTGCTCGGCGACCGCCGCCTCCTGGCCGCGGCGCTGGTCGGGAGCTGGCTGCTGGTGGCCGCCGCCTTCGCGCAGTCGCCGGTCGCCGCCACCCACCGCTGGCTGTCGGTCGGGGGCCTCTCGCTGCAGCCGTCGGTCGTCCTGCGCCTGGCGCTCGTCATGCTCTTCGCGGTGCTGCTCGTCGAGGCGCAGAAGCGCGGCTGGCCGCGGCGGCACCTGGGGGCGATCGCGGCGCTCGCCCTGGTGTCCACGGCGGTGATCGTCGCCCAGCCCGACCTCGGCTCCGCGGCGCTGCTCGTGGTGGTGCTCGGCGCGATGGCCTTCGTCGCGGGCATGCCGTGGCGCGTGCTGGCGGCGCCCGCGGCCTTCGCGGTCGCGGCGCTGGCCCTGGCCGTCGTCGCCTCGCCCTACCGGCTGGCGCGGGTCCGCGCCTTCCTCGACCCCGACGCGGGCGCCGCGGCGAGCTGGCAGAGCCTGCAGAGCCTGATCGCGATCGGCAGCGGCGGCCTCTTCGGCCGCGGCTACGGCGCCGGTCTGCAGAAGCTCTTCTTCCTGCCCGAGCCGCACACCGACTTCATCTTCGCGTTCACCGGCGAGGAGCTCGGGCTCCTGGGCCTGCTGACGCTGCTCGCGCTCGCGACGGTGATCGCCTGGCGGGGCTTCCGGATCGCCGCCCGCCTCGCGGTTCCGAGCCACGCCCTGCTCGCCTTCGGCCTCAGCGCGGCCTTCGCCGCGCAGACCCTGGTCCACATGGCGGTCTGCCTCGACCTGCTGCCGCCGAAAGGGATCCCGCTGCCGCTGGTGAGCTACGGCAAGACCGAGCTCCTGGTCAGCCTGATGTCGGTGGGCCTGCTGCTCAACCTCTCGCGGGAGGTGGGGCCGTGAGGCGGGTGGTGGTGGCCGGCGGCGGCACCGGCGGGCACGTCTTCCCCGGCCTCGCGGTCGCGCGCGAGCTCAAGGCGCGCGAGGTCGAGGTCCACTGGCTCGGCGCACGGCGCGGGCTCGAGGCCGAGCTCGTCCCCGAACGGGGGATCCCGATCACCCTGGTCGAGCTCGAGGGCATGCAGGCCCGCAGCCCGGCGGCGGCCGCGCGCGCCCTGCTGCTGCTGCCGCGGGCGGTGGCGACGGCGCTGCGCACCCTGGCCCGGCTCGAGCCGCTGGCGGTGGTGGGCGTGGGCGGCTACGCCTCGACCGCCGGCCTCGCGGCCGCCGGCCTGCTCGGCCTCCGGGTGGTGCTGCAGGAGCAGAACTCGGTGCCCGGCTGGACCAACCGCTTCCTGGCGCCCTTCGCGGACCTCATCTGCTGCGGCTTCGAGGACGCCCTTTCAGCCTTCCCTTCGCAGCCCGCCGAGTGGACCGGCAACCCGGTGCGGGCGGAGTTCTTCGCGGTGCCGGACGCGACGCCGTCCTGGGGTCGGCCGCGGCTCCTGGTTCTCGGCGGCAGCCAGGGCTCGCTCTTCCTGAACCGCATCCTGCCGCAGGCGCTGGCGCTGCTCGCGGCCGCGGGCGTGGAGCTCGACGTGCGCCACCAGGCCGGGGTGCGCTGGGCGGAGGTCGTGCGCACCGCCTACAGCGACCTCAAGCTCGAGGCCACGGTGACGGCCTTCCTCGCGCAGCCGTGGCAGGCGCTGGCCGAGGCCGACCTGGTGGTCGGCCGCTCCGGTGCCCTCACGGTCTCGGAGCTCGCGGCCGCCGGCCGCGGCGCGCTGCTGGTGCCCTTCGCGGCGGCCGCCGGCAACCACCAGGAGTTCAACGCCCGCAGCCTCGAGCGCGCCGGCGGCGCGCTCGTGCTGACCGAGGCGGAGGCGTCGCCGCGGCGGATCGCCGAGGTTCTCGGCGAGGTCCTCGGCGACCCGGCGCGGGCGGCGCGGATGGGCCGGCAGGCGCGCAACCTGGCCCTGCCGGGCGCCGCCGCCCGCATCGCCGAGCGGGTGCTGGCGATCGGGGGCGGCGCATGACGAGCCACCTCCACTTCATGGGCATCGGCGGGGTCGGCATGTGCGGGCTCGCCGAGGTCCTGCTCGCCGAAGGGCACAGGGTCAGCGGCTGCGACCTCGCAGAGAGCGAGCGCACCCGCCGCCTCGCGGGCCTGGGCGTGAGCGTGCAGCGCGGCCACGACCCGGAGCACATCGAGGGAGTCGATGTGCTGGTCGTGTCCTCGGCGGTGCCCGCGGCGAGCCCGGAGCTCGCCGCCGCCCGCGCCCGGGGCGTGCCGGTGGCGCGGCGCGCCGAGCTTCTGGCCGAGCTGATGCGGGAGCGGCGCGGAGTGGCGGTGGCGGGCACCCACGGCAAGACCACCACCACCGCCCTGGTCGGCCACCTGCTGGCGACGGCCGGTGCGGACCCGACGGTCATCGTCGGCGGGCGCGCGCACGGGCTCGGCGCACACGCGCGCCGCGGCGCGGGCCCGCTGCTGGTCTGCGAGGCCGACGAGTTCGACCGCTCCTTCCTCGAGCTCGCACCGCAGGTGGCGGTGATCACCAACCTCGAGGCCGAGCACCTCGACTGCTACGGCGACGAGGAGGCGCTCGCCGAGGCCTTCGCCGCCTTCGCCAACCGCTGCTCGGTCTTCGGCGCGGTGGTGCTGTGCGCCGACGACCCGGGCGCCTGGGGCCTCCGGGGCAGGCTGCGGCGGCGGGTGGTCGGCTACGGCAGCTCGGCGGCGGCCGAGCTCCGCCTCGAGATCGTCGACGCGAGCCCGGCCGGGACCCGCTTCAACGTCCTTCGGAGCGGCCACGCGCTCGGCGAGGTGCGCCTGCGGCTGCCCGGCGCCTTCAACGCCCTGAACGCCGTGGCCGCGATCGGCGCCGGCCTCGAGCTCGGCTTCGACTTCGCGACCCTGGCGGCGGCCTGCGCCGACTTCCGCGGCGTCGCGCGCCGCTTCGAGCTCCGCGGCGAGCGCGCCGGCGTGACGGTGGTCGACGACTACGCCCACCACCCGACCGAGCTCGCGGCGGTGCTCGGGGCCGCCCGGCAGGCGCTGCCGGGGCGGCGCCTGGTGGCGGTCTTCCAGCCCCACCTCTACAGCCGCACGCGCGACTTCGCGCCCGGCTTCGCCGCCGCCCTCCTCGGCGCCGAGGTGGCGGTGGTGCTGCCGATCTACCCGGCGCGGGAGCGCCCGATCGACGGCGTCAGCTCGCAGCTGGTGGTCGACGAGGCCCGCCGCCTCGGCCACCCGCAGGCCCTCGCGGGACCGCCGCCGGACGAGATCATGCCGCAGCTCACGGCCCTCGTGCGGCCGGGCGATGTGCTGCTGACGCTCGGCGCCGGCGATGTCGACCGGGTCGCGGCGCGCTGGCTGGAGGAGGTGCGATGAGCGGCGAGGCCCCACGCTTCCTGCCCGAGCGCCTGCGGCCGCGCAGCCTCGGCCGCCGCTCCCGCCGCGGGCTGGTGGCCGCGTCGGTAGTGCCGATCTGCCTGCTCGCGCTGCCGCTGTGGCGGGTCTCCGAGGTGAAGGTGGAGGGCGCCTCGCGGCTGCCCCCGGCGGCCGTGGCGGCGCTGCGCGACCTCGCCGGCCAGCCGGCCTTCGGCCTCGACCTGGCGGCGATCCGCGACCGGGTCAGAGCGTGGCCGGGCGTCGGCGAGGTGCAGGTCGAGCTCGAGTTGCCGGGGACCCTCGTGGTGCGCGCCGAGGAAGCGCCGACCCTGGGCTCGATGCGGGTCGGGCAGGGCTGGCACGGCGTCGGCGCCGACGGTCGGTTGACGGGGGTGGTCCAGCTGCCGGTGGGGCCGCTGCTCGCAGGCTTCGCGAGCGACGCCGACCGCTGCCGCGCGCTGGCGGTCGCGCAGCGCCTCGCCGCAGCCACCGGCGCGCGGGTGCTCGAGCTGCGGCGCATCACGCCCTACGATTTCGAGGCGCGGCTGACCGCGGCCGATCCCGGCCCGATCGCGGTCGTGCGCGTGCAGCCCCAGCCGACGACGGCCGAGCTGGCATGGTGTGCGGCCTTCGCGGCCGGTACGGTGGCCCAGGGCTGGGCCGATCTGCGGTGGCCGGACCGGATGGTGGTGGGAGTCGGCGGATGAACGAGACACGGCCCTTCGTCGGCATCGACCTCGGCTCCTCGGCGGTGTCCGTGGTCGTGGCCGAGCTCGAGGGCGAGCGGCTGGTCGTGCGCGGCTGCGGCTTGGCGCGCCACGACGGCGCCCGCAAGGGAGTGATCGCCAACCTCGAGGAGGTCTCGGAGGCGGTGCGTCTGGCGACCGAGGAGGCGGAGGCGATGGCCTCGCTGCCGGTCGAGGTCGCCGTGGTCGGGATCGGCGGCGTGCCGATCCGCGGCGTGCCCTCGACCGCGTCGGTGCCGGTCACCGGCCGCGACAACACGGTGACCGGTGGCGACCTGCAGCGCGCTCTGTCCGCCTGCGCGCAGGTCTCGATCCCCGAGGACTTCCGGGTGCTGGACATCATCCCCTGCGGCTTCGCCCTCGACGGCCAGCCGGGCCTCGAGCACCCGGTGGGCATGCCGGGCAACCGCCTCGACGCCGCGGCCTACGTGCTCTACACCAACCGCACCCACGCCGAGACGGTGGAGCAGGTCGTCAACCTCGCGGCGGTCAAGATCGAGGAGCTGGTGTACGAGCCCCTGGCCGCGGCGGAGGCGGTGCTGACCGAGGACGAGAAGGAGCTCGGCTGCCTGGTCCTCGACCTCGGCTACGCGACCACCGAGTGGCTGCTCTACGCGGACGGCGTCGTCGCCTCGAGCGGCGCGGTGCCGGTGGCGGGCCGGCACTTCACCGCCGATCTGGCGGCGATGCTCAAGACCACGACCGCGGCCGCCGAACGCACCAAGCGCCAGATCGGCGCCGCCCTCGACCGGGAAGGCCTCGAGACCTCGGCGATCGAGGTGCCGGCCCTCGGCGCGGACGGCAACCAGGTGCACTCGTCGGCCTTCGCGGCCGAGGTGCTGCACGAGCGGGCCCGCGACCTCTTCATCAGCGTCCACCGGGTGCTGGTGCGGCAGGGCCTCGACCGCGCGCCGCGGGCGGGGGTCGTCCTCACCGGCGGCGGCTCGCGGCTGGACGGCCTCGAGGAGGTCGCGGAGACGATCTTCGGCCACCGGGTGCGGCCGGGGTCGCCGCGGGGCCTGGCCGGCCTGATGGAGCCGGTGTCGGGCCCGGAGTGGGCCGTGGCCTGCGGGCTGGTCCGGTTGCACGCCGGCCGGCGCAACCGAATGTTGACGACGCGAGCGAACCGGGGCAGCATCGTGGCGTGGCTCCGCAGCGCTCTCGGGGACTTTTTCGAAATGGGAGGTGGGCATGATCGAGTTTGACGATGGAGCTGTGGGCGAGCGGGACCACGGAAAGACCCGGGGAGCCAAGGACCTGCGGCTGGTCGAGCCGGGTCCGGCGATCCTCCTCGACGAGGCTCCGGCGCCGGCGCGCATCAAGGTGATCGGGGTCGGGGGCGGCGGCTGCAACTCGGTGAACCGGATGATCGAGGCCCGCCTCGCCGGGGTCGAGTTCATCGCCGCCAACACCGACGCCCAGGCGCTCTCCAACTGCCGCGCACCGATCAAGCTCCAGCTGGGCATCGAGCTCACCCGGGGCCTCGGCGCGGGCGCCAACCCCGAGGTCGGGCGCAACGCCGCCCTCGAGGCCGACAAGAAGATCTTCGATCTCCTCGACGGCGCCGACATGATCTTCATCACCTGCGGCATGGGCGGCGGCACCGGCACCGGGGCGACGCCGATCATCGCCCAGATGGCGCAGGACGTGGGCGCGCTGACGGTGGCGGTGGTCACCAAGCCCTTCTCCTTCGAGGGCTCACGGCGCCGCAACGTGGCCGAGGGCGGGATCGCGCAGCTCGCCGAGCACGTCGACACCCTCATCACCATCCCCAACGACCGGCTGCTGAAGTTCGTCGAGCGCAACACCAACTTCACCGACGCCATGAGCATCGCCGACGACGTGCTGCGGCAGGCGGTGCAGGGGATCGCCGACATCATCACCGTGCCCGGGCTGATCAACCGCGACTTCGCGGACGTGCGCACGGTGATGAAGGGCATGGGCCACGCCATCATGGGTGTCGGCACGGCGACCGGCGAGCACCGGGCGGTCGAGGCCGCGCAGCAGGCGATCGCGTCGCCGCTGCTCGAGGAGACCTCGATCGAGGGCGCGCGCGGCCTGCTCATCAACATCTCGGGCGGCGAGGACGTGACCCTGAACGAGATCAACGAGGCCGCCGAGATCATCACCGAGGGCGCGCACGAGGACGCCCAGATCCTGTTCGGCGCGGTGGTCGACCCGGCCCTCGGCGACGGCATCCAGGTGACGGTGATCGCGACCGGCTTCGGCAGCGAGCCCGAGAGCGCGCAGCTGCCGGCGGCGAAGGTCCGGCCGCGCGTCGAGCGCGACTTCGAGGACAAGCCGGCGACCCGCACCAGCCGTTTCCTGGTGCCCGGCGGCCCCAACTCGGAGTACGGCATCAACCAGAGCGACGACTACGAGATCCCGGCGATCCTGCGCAAGCAGATGGACTGATCGGAAGCCACGATTCGTTCTGCTGCGGCCGGGCCGTGCCCGGCCTCCTTTCGAGACCCCTTCCGCCCGCACCTCCCGGCGGAAGGGGCTTTTTTTTGAAATTCTCAATTTTGAATTTTCAATTTTGAATGCGCTACCAACCCCTCGCCAACAGGTGGATCTCGGATTTCCACCTGTGCTTCCGGAGCCCGCGGCGGGGGTGGGTGGGAATTCAGAATTCAAAATTGAGAATTGAGAATTAGGCTGCGCGAAGGTAGCGTGTGGTAATGACCGCCACGTATCGGTTGATCACCATTCCCCCCAGCCACTACTGCGAGAAGGCGCGGTGGGCGCTGGAGCTCGCCGGGGTCGCCTACGCGGAGGAGCGCCACCCGCCGCTCCTCCACCTCCGCGCGGTGCGGGCGGCCGGCGGCCGGCACTCGACGCCGGTGCTGCGCGGGCACGGCGTCGTGCTCGCCGACTCCACCGACATCCTGGAGCACCTGCAGCGCCGTCACGGCGAGCGCTGGTCGCCCTACCCGCTCGACTCGCAGCGCCGCCTCGAAGCGGCCGAGCTCGAGGAGGTCTTCGACACCCGGCTCGGGCCGCACACCCGGCGCCTCGCCTACTTCCACCTGCTGCAGCGCCGCGACCTGTTCCTGCGCTCGGTGCTCGCCGGGGTCGGCCGCGGCGAGCGCATGCTGTTCCGGGCCCTCGGACCGCTGCCCGCCTTCCTGATGCGCCGCGGCATGAGCATCACCGCCGACGGGGCGGCGCGCTCGCTGGCGCGGGTGCGGGAGGTCTTCGCCGAGGTCGGCGAGCGCCTGGCAGCAGGTCGCCCCTACCTGGTCGCGGGCGCCTTCACCGCCGCCGACCTCAGCTTCGCGGCCCTCGCCGCGCCCGTGATCCTGCCGCAGGGCTACGGCGCGCCGCTGCCGTCCCTGGACGAGCTGCCGGCCGAGATGCTGGCGGTCGTCGAGGAGCTGCGGGCGTCGCCGGCGGGAGAGTTCGCGCTGCGGATGTACCGGGACCACCGATGAGCGGCCGCGAGCTCGAGCTCCGGATCGGACGGCAGCGGCTGGCGGCGCGCGCGTGGGGGACGGAGGACGGCGAGCCGACGCTCGCCCTGCACGGCTGGCTCGACAACGCGGCGAGCTTCGAGCGCCTGGCGCCCCTGCTGCCGGAGCTGCAGCTGGTGGCGCTCGACCTGCCCGGCCACGGCCTCTCCGCGCACCGCCCGCCGGAGGCCGTCCACCACTTCCTCGACTGGGTGCCCGAGCTCGCGGCGGCGGCCGACGCCCTCGGCTGGGAGCGCTTCTCGCTCATCGGCCACTCGATGGGCGCCGGCATCGCGTCGCTGATGCCGGCGGCCTTTCCCGGGCGGGTGCGGCGGGTGGTCCTGCTCGAGGGAGCCGGCCCGCTCGCCGCGCCCGCCGAGGCGGCGCCGGAGCAGCTGCGGCGGGCCCTCGAGGACGAGGCCAGGATGGCGGCCGCGCCGGCTCGGGTCTTCCCCGATCTCGCAAGCGCGATCGCCGCCCGCCGCCGCGACTCCGACCTCGACGAGGAGGCGGCGCGTCTGCTCGTCGAGCGCGGCACCACGGCGGTCGACGGTGGGATCCGCTTCCGCCACGACCCGCGCCTGAAGACCCGGTCCCGGCTGCGCTTCACCGAGGAGCAGGTGCTGGCCTTCCTGCGGCAGATCCCGTGCCCGGTGCTGGCGGTGCGCGCACGGCAGGGCTGGCCCTTCCCGGAGGACGAGGTGCGGGCGCGGCTCGCGGTGATCCCGGACCTCCAGGTGGCCGAGGTCGAGGGCGGCCACCACGTCCACATGACCGATCCCGAGCGGGTGGCCCCGCTGCTGCGCGCCTTCTTCAGCGCGCCGGCCCGAGGGTGACCCGGAGCTCGAGCTTGCGGCCCTCGCGGTCGACCGTGAGGGTCACGGTGTCCGACTCCCGCCGCCGCTCGAGGGCGAGGCCGAGCTCGCCGCCGGAGCGCACCGGCTCGCCGTCGACGGCGACCACCACGTCG
>JALOKS010000460.1 GCA_025456385.1 Thermoanaerobaculales bacterium
GTACGCTCGCAAGGTCGATCCACGCGGCCGGAGGCGCCGGCTTGTTGCCGGCCTGCCGCGCCCCGACATCGTCGGTGGCGATGGCGCAGCCGCTGGCGAGGACGGCCGCAAAGAGCAGGGCGGCCGGTGCCGCCGCGCCGGGAATCCGAGGAGTCTTCACGATGAGTCTGTGCAGCATCTTCGCTGTCCGTCGTTGGCTGGGGTGGGCCGCGTCCTTGGTCCTGCTGCACGCGGGCTCGGCGCTCGGCGCCGACGCTGGCGAGGTGGTGCACCACCGGCTCAGGGTTCAGCTCGAGCCTGAGGGAGGCCGGATCACCGTGGTCGACCGTCTCAGTCTGCCCGAAACTTGGGGCACACGCCTTGGCTTCCAACTGGCGTCCGCGCTCGAGGTCGAGGCGGAAGGCGCGACCCTGGACCGCCCGCTGCTCGCCCGCGACGGGGTGAAGACCTACGGCCTCGCGCTGCCGCGGCCCGGCGCGCAAGTGGTGCTGCGCTACTCGGGCCCGATCAGCGCGGGCGCCCGTCATTCCGAGCACGGCATGCCCGAGGCGGTGCTCGGGCCCGAAGGCGTCTACCTCGACGGCGCCTCGGCCTGGGTGCCGCGCTTCGGCGACGCGCTCGCGTCCTTCGAGCTGGAGGTTGCGGAACTCCCCGACGGGTGGGAGGCGGTGAGCCAGGGCAGCCGAGACGCCGTCCCGGGCGGCGTGCGCTGGACCGAGCCCGCGCCGCAGGACGACGTCTACCTGGTCGCGGGGCCGTTCCACCGCTACGCCGAAGCGGCGGGGCGGGTCGAGGCCCAGGTCTACCTGCGCGAGGCCGACGAGGCCCTCGCCCGGCGCTATCTCGACGCCGTGCGCCGCTACCTCGCCCTTTACGAGGCGGTGCTCGGGCCCTACCCGTACGCAAAGTTCGCCGTAGTCGAGAACCGCTGGGAGACCGGCTACGGCATGCCATCTTTCACTCTGCTGGGCTCGCGGGTCCTGCGCTTGCCCTTCATTCTCGACTCCTCGCTGCCGCACGAGCTGCTGCACAACTGGTGGGGTAACGGGGTGCTCGTCGACCCGCGGGACGGCAACTGGAGCGAGGGCCTGACCGCCTACCTCGCCGACTACCTCATCCAGGAGGCCCGCGGCCGCGGTGCCGAGTACCGCCGCGGCGCGCTGCAGCGCTACGAGAGCTTCGCCGCCGAGCAGCGCGACGCGCCGCTGCGGGCGTTCCGGGCACGCCACGACGACGCCAGCCAGGCGGTCGGCTACGGCAAGGCGCTGATGCTGTTTCACGCCCTGCGGCGCGAGCTGGGGGACGCGACCTTCCTCGCCGGACTGCGCGACTTCGCGGCGCGGCGGATGCACACGAACGCGACCTTCGGCGATCTGCTCGCGGATCTCGGCCGGGCCGCGGGTCGCGACCTCGGGCCGGAGCGCGCGCAGTGGCTGGAGCGCGCCGGCGCGCCCGAGCTGCGCATCGCGCGCGCCGCCGTGGCGCCTGCCGGCCCGGGCCGCCACCGGCTCGAGCTGACGCTGGCGCAGTCGCAGGACGAGGCGCCGTTCCGCGTCGCCGTGCCGGTCGCCATCACCCTGCGGGACCGGCCGCAGGCCGACGTCCACACGGTCCGGTTCGACGGCGGGCGCGAGGCGACCCTCGTCGTCGAGCTCGACGCGGAACCGCTGCGGATCGACGTGGATCCGGCCTTCGATACCTTCCGCCGCCTGGCGCCCGGCGAGGTGCCGCCATCGCTCGGCACGGTTGCCGGTGCTGCGCGGCAGGTGCTGGTGGTGCCGGCGGGATCCGACGAGGCCGCCTGGAGGACGTTCGCGGCCCAGTGGGCACGACGCTACGGCAACGTCGAGGTCGTGCGCGACCGGGACCTGAAGGCGCTGCCGGTGAAGGGCGCCGTCTGGGTGCTCGGCTGGGACAACCGCTTTGCGGGCCAGGCCGCGCAGCGCCTCGCGGCGGATGCCCTGGAGCCGGCGGCAGGGACGGCGGCGCCGGCGGGGCGTACGCTGCGGCGCGACACGGAGGCGGTCGTCCTGGTGGCGCCCGCTGCCGAGCCCGCGCCGCTCGTCTTTGTCGGCGCCGACGGCGAGGCGGTGATCGCCGCGCTCGCACGCAAGCTGCCGCACTACGGCCGTTACGGCCGGCTCGCGTTCGATCGGCAGAGCGTCGAGAACACGTGGAAGGACGAGCGGCCGAGCGGCGGCTCGGCGCTCACGCGGGTGCTGGCCGCTGGCGGGTGCTGGCCGCTGGCGACGTCGCCCGCGCCGCCCTGCCGCCCGAGCCGGTGCTCGCGCCGTCGGCGAAGTAGGAGCGCCGTCCACGGCGCGATCGGGTCGCGACCGGGAGGTCGCTCCTACCCACCACCCGGCACAACGCCGCGACCACGTCGGGTCGCGACCGGGAGGTCGCTCCTACCCACCACCCGGCACAACGCCGCGACCACGTCGGATCGCGACCTTGGAGTGCTCCTGCTCAGCTCCAGCGGAACAGCTTCGCCGCGACGGCCAGAAGGATCACGGTGGTGCCGGCGAGCAGCACGAGCTCCGGCGCGACATCGGCGAGCCCCGCGCCATCGAGCATGACGCGCCGTGCCGCGGTGACGAGGTGCGTCATCGGAAACGCCTGCGCCATCGCCTGTGCGAGCGGATGCGCGCCTTCGAGC
>JALOKS010000461.1 GCA_025456385.1 Thermoanaerobaculales bacterium
GGCCGCCAACCTCGTGTACTCGGTCCGCGCCTCGGACGTGCGCACCGTGATCTGCGACGGCCGCGTGCTGATGCGCGACCGCGAGCTGCTGACCCTGGATCTCGAGGAGATCATCGCGCGGGTCGGGGAGAGCATGGCGCGCCTGTCGCGGCGCGTCCCGGAGTCGAGGATCCAGCTCTACCGCCCTTGAGGGCGGCGGAGCGGCGGCTGGCCTGGTGGGGGTGGCATGCGCGTGATCATCTTCGGCGCGAGCGGCATGGTGGGCCGGGGCGTTCTCCTGGAGTGCCTTGACGATGCCCGGGTGACAGCGGTGACCGCCGTCGGCCGCTCGACCTGCGGCGACTCCAACCCGAAGCTCACGGAGCTGCTGCATCGCGACTTCTTCGACTACTCGGCGGTGGAGGCCTCCCTCGCCGGCTCCGACGCCTGCTTCTTCTGCCTCGGTGTCTCGTCGGTCGGCATGGGCGAGGCGGCGTACTCGCGCCTGACCCTCGACCTCACGCTCGCCGCCGCCGAGGCCGTGCTGCGGGCGAGCCCGGAGGCGGTGTTCTGCTACGTCTCCGGGGCGGGCACCGACAGCACCGAGCGCGGGCGCTCGATGTGGGCGCGGGTCAAGGGGCGCACCGAGAACCGGCTGCTCGCGATGCCCTTCAAGGCCGCCTACATGTTTCGTCCAGGCTACATCCAGCCTCGCAAGGGCATCCGCTCCAAGACAGCCCTGTACCGGGCCGCGTACACGGCGCTCGGCCCGTTCTTCCCGATCTGGCGACCACCGACAGGGTCGGGCGGGCCATGATCCGGGTGGCGAGGGACGGGTACCCCACGCGCGTGCTCGAAACCCGGGACATCAATGCGCTTGCGGGTTGAACCGTGCCCCCAGCGAGTCGGCACGGAGGCTGCAGGTCCTCCGGCCGGCGGTTCCGGCGTGACGGCCCGCGCCAGCTGGACCGCCGCGCTCGAGCGGCGCCCGGCCAAGATCTTCGGCGCGGGCGCCCGGCCGGTGGTGGCGCTCGCGCCGGGCCGCGTCAACCTGATCGGCGAGCACACGGACTACAACGACGGCTGGGTCCTGCCGATGGCCATCGATCGCCACGTCGGCGTCGCGGCGGTGCCGCGAGGGGACCGCGTTCTGCGGGCGCACGCGGTGGCCTTCGGCGAGACCCGCGAGGGGCGCCTGGACGAGCTGGCGCCGCCCGGCGGCGGCGGGTGGTTCGGCTACGTGGCGGGCACCGCCTGGGCGATGCGGGAGGCGGGGCTCGAGCTCAGGGGCGCGGACCTCGTGGTGGACGGCGACCTGCCGCTCGCCGCGGGGCTGTCCTCGTCGGCGGCTCTCGAGATGGCGACCGCGCTCGCGCTCTGCGATCTCGCCGGCATCGAGTGGAGGCCGCTCGAGATGGCGCGTCTCGGCCAGAAGGGGGAGGGTGAGTACGTCGGCGTCAGAGGCGGCGTCATGGATCAGTTCACCGCCGCACTGGGGCAGGCTGGAAGCGCCCTGCTCCTCGACTGCCGGTCGCTCACGGCTCGAGCCGTGGGCATTCCAGTCGAAGCTGCGGTGGTCGTGATGGACACGGGTGCGCCGCGCTCGCTGGCCGGAAGCGCCTATAACGATCGCAGTGCGTCCTGCCGGGACGCGGTGTCGCTTCTTCGCCAGGTCCGGCCGGAGATCCGCTCTCTGCGGGACGTCGACCTCGAGCTGCTCGACGGCGAGCGGGAGCGGCTGGGCGAGAAGCTCTACCTCCGGGCGCGATTCGTGGTCGAGGAGACCGGGCGACCGCTCGCCATGGCGGCGGCGCTCGAGAGCGGCGACCTGCGGGCGGCCGGGACGTTGATGAACGCGTCCCACGAAGGGCTGCGGGAGCTCTACCAGGTCTCGAGCGCCGAGCTCGACCTCATCACCGAGATCGCGCGGCGCCGGCCGGGCTGCTTCGGCGCGCGCCTGACCGGCGCCGGCTTCGGCGGCTGCGCGATCGCGTTGGTGGCCGCCGATCGCGTCGGAGCTTTCGTCGACGAGGTCGGGGCCGGGTATGGCGCGCGCGTCAGCCTCCCGAGCGCTGTCTTCTCGGTGCGCGCCGAGGGCGGCGCGCGCCTGCTGTCCAGCGCGCCGCGCTGAGCTCGCAGCCCGACCGCCATCAGCGACCCGCCGCGTCGGCCGCTGCGGTCTCGGGATCCGGCCGCGGGTGCTCGATCTCCGGCCACCAGCTCTCCCAGGCGAAGCGCTCGGGGTTGCGGTGGCATGCGCGGCAGGTCGCCGCGTCCGGGACACGGCCGCCGCGGGCGAGGAAGGCCGCGCGATCGGACATGACGGCAGGCTCCATGTAGTCCGAGCCCGGGCCGTGGCAGCTCTCGCAGCCGACGCCCTCCTCGCTGCGGAAGGAGTCGGCGAAGAGGGCGTCCTCGTCCTGAGCGCCGGTCACGTGGCAGAGGCGGCAGCGCTCGTCCTCGCGCGGGCTCTCCAGGTCGGCATACTGGGGCCGGAGACGCCCGAGGACCAGGGCCCAGTCGGCGGCGAGGCGCCAGTAGGCGTGGCTGTGGCGGCTCCGGAGCCACGCGATGTCCTGGTGGCCCGCGGCGGGCCCGCTGTGGCACTGCAGACAGGCGCGTGAGCCGACGTAGCGCGGCGAGGAGAGCCTCGGACCGCTGCGCGTGAGCTCGGAGGAGCTGATCTCGAGACCGACGACGGCAGCGCCCGGACCGCGTACGAAGCGCAGGATCCAGGGCTCGCGCCGGCAGGCGAAGAGGTCGGTGTCCACCGGCACGAGCGCGTCTGGAGCGAGGACGCGGATCGCCAGCTCGTCTCCGCGCCGCCAGACCTTGACGGTGTCCTCGCCGACTGCATAGAGACCCACCAGGCCGTCGAGGA
>JALOKS010000141.1 GCA_025456385.1 Thermoanaerobaculales bacterium
CCGGTCCCATAGCCGCTGAGGTCGTAGTCGGCGTTGCCGGTGAGGTCGGACCAC
Source organism: Thermoanaerobaculales bacterium (assembly GCA_025456385.1). Classification (GTDB taxonomy): domain Bacteria; phylum Acidobacteriota; class Thermoanaerobaculia; order Thermoanaerobaculales; family Sulfomarinibacteraceae; genus Sulfomarinibacter. Next base: position 55 of record JALOKS010000141.1, read on the forward strand.
ACCAGCGAGCCGTCGAGGGACCAGCCGTCGGCGTAGCGCTTGCGGACCCTGAAGGCCACCGAGTCGTAGTCGCGGCTCGCGCTCTCGGGGTTGGTGATCAGGTACTGCTGCTCATCGAGCAGCTCGTAGAACGGCAGGCTCCCGCCGAAGGGGTTGTCCGGCGCCACCAGGGCGTCGTAGTCGTCGAGGTTCGACACCACCATGGCGTTGATGTCGTTGGTTGCGCGCTGGATGTAGTCGAGGCCGAAGAGCATGTTGCGGCCGACCTGGTGCTCGACGGTGGCCACGAACTGGTCGACGTAGGGGTGGCCGATGTTCGGGTCCATCGTCGCCCGCGCCTCCACGGAGCTGCCGGCCGGGATGTCGAACTCGCCGGTGTCGAAGTTGTAGTCGAAGTACTCGGTGTCGGACACCGCATCACCCGAGGCCTCGCGGTCGTAGAGGGTGACGGTCATGCCCTCGTAGTAACGGCCGTAGTGGAACTTGAGGGCCGTCTTGCCGCTGCCGAAGAGGTCCCAGACGAAGCCCGCGCGCGGCGACCACAGGTCCTGGTCGTACACGTCGCCGCTGACGTCCTTGAAGCTTCCGGAGTACTGGGTGTAGCGGACGCCGAGGTTGACCGCGAAGTTCCCGATGCGCCACGAGTCCTGGGCGAAGGCGTGGAGGCCGTCCATCTCGCCGTGGAGGTTCCACTCGCCGCCCCAGTCGGAGGAGTAGACCGCGCAGAAGGGATCGGCGAAGTAGGCATCGAGGCGCTCGGTGTAGCTGCCCTGCGGCGCGCAGTACCGGGAGTCGTCGTAGTAGGTGAAGCCGCCGTTGCGCACCGTCACGTAGTCGCTGGTGAAGGTCTCGTAGTTGATTCCGAACTTGAAGTCGTGGGAGTCGTTGGCCGCCAGCAGGCCGCTCGCGAACAGGCTCCAGGCGCCGTCGAGGGCGACCCGGTCGACATCCTTGTACGCGTTCTGGTCGAGGTTGTCCCAGTCGAAGCTGCTGCGGCGCTCGGCGCGGCCGGGGAGGTCGCCGAAGTAGCCCAGCCGGTCGTCGCCACCGGTGTAGCCCGTGACCTTGGCGGAGACGAAGCTGGCGTCGCCGAGGACAGACTCCCAGGACAGGTTGTAGACGTAGTTCGGGGACTCCTGGCGCTGGGCACCGCTCGCGAGGACGTCATCGCCGACGCCGCGGTAGTCGTGCACGACGTCGTCCCAGTCGAGAAGGAAGAGCAGCTTGTGCGACTGGTTGAGCTGCCAGGTCAGCTTGCCGAGCACCCTCCGCTCGATGCGGTCGCTGTCCTCGCGGTCGCCGGCCGGCGCGCCCTCGGCGTAGAAGGGCTCGACGACGCGGTCGCGCCAGTTGCCTGAGACGAAGTACCAGAGCTGGTCCTTGATCGCCGGTCCGCCGAGGCTGAGGCTGCCGTCGAGGTCCGAGCTGACCTTGTTGGTGCCCTCGGCGTTTGGGGGCGCGTTGTCGGAGTTGAGGTCGCCGCCCGAGTAGTAAGCGCGGACGTCGCCGTGGAACTCATTGCCGCCCGACTTCGTGACCAGGTTGACGACCGCGCCGGTGAAGCCGCCGTACTCGGCGTCGGCGCCGAGGCCCGCGACCTGGACCTCCTGCACCCAGTCCATCGAGGGCAGCACCCACTGCGAGCCGAGCTCTGGGTCGGAGACGTCGACGCCGTCGACGTTGTAGGCGTTCTGGTAGGTCGAGGGCGCGCCGTAGGCCTGGTCGTTCTGGATGCCGGGGGCGTAGTTCATGAGGCCTGTCGGGTCGCGCGACACCGGCTGCCGCTCGATGTAGTCCTCGGCGAGGTTGAAGTCGGCGCGGTTCGAGACCGTGCTCACCTGCACCGAGTCCGCGACCACCACGATCTCGTCAGAGATCGTGATGTCGCCGAGCTGGAGGTCGAGGTTGAGGTCTTGGCCGAGGCCGACCCGCACGTCGCGCTGCAGCACCGGCTGGAAGCCGTCGAGCTGCGCCTCGAACTCATAGACGCCGGGCGGCAGCGACGGGAAGCGGTAGCTGCCCTGCGCGCTGGTGATCGCGACCTGGCGGCCGCCGATCAACGCCTCCGAGCGCGCGGTCACGGTGGCCCCCGGCAGGACGCCGCCCTGGGCGTCGGTCACGGTCCCGCGGACGCTGCCCGAGGTCGTGCCCTGGGCGGCCGACGGCAGCGCCGACAGCAGCATCCCGAGGGCGAGCAGGAACACCATCACACCCCGTGAACTCCTCATGGTCCCTCTCCTTCCGATTCTGAAATTTTTCATTCAGGAATGAACCCTCAATGAAATGATTGCTATCATGACCTCAAGATAGGTCGCCGGCCGCGTGGTGTCAACATGGTCGAGGCTCCCCCCGCCGCCGCGCCGCCGGCCGGCGGACCGCAGCGCGTATGCTGGGACGACCGGAGGCGAGCCATGGGCAGGAAGACACGCGAGACCGGGTTCCGGGATCTCGTCGCCCGTGAGGGCGCGACGATGCCGCGTCAGCAGCGCTCGATCGCCGACTACGTTCTCGAGCACCTCACCACCGTTCCCTTCCTGTCGGTCCCCGAGCTGGCGCGGCGGGTCGGGGTGTCGGAGGCGACCGTCGTCCGCTTCGCCCAGCGCCTCGGCTACCCCGGGTTCTCCGAGCTCAAGGTGGAGCTGGTGGAGCTCCTCCAGCAGCAGCTCCGCCAGGGGGCGGACGGACCGGCGGAGGACGTGGTCCTCGATGTCCTCGGCGCGGTTGCGGAGCTCGAGGTCGCCAACATCCGCCGCACCGTCGACGCGCTCGACCGCAGGGTCGTCGCCGAGGTCGCCGAGGCCTTCTTCGCGGCCGACGGCGTCTTCAGCTTCGGCATGGGCGTCTCCGCCCACCTCGCCGAGCTCGCGGCCTACTCCCTGCTGCAGATCGGCCTGCGCGCCTCCTGCCTGTCGACCCGGTTCTCCTCGCCGCGCGAGCAGCTGGTCGCCGTCACGCCCAGGGACCTCGTGCTCGTGTTCTCGCTGCCGCCCTACTCGCGGCAGGCGCTCGAGGTGCTCGACGAGGCGCGCCGGATCGGCGTCCCCGCGGTCGCCGTCACCGACCGCGTCACCGCGCCGGCGGCGCGCCTCGCACGCTGGGTGCTGCCGGTCAAGAGCGACAACATGATGTTTACCAACGCCATCGCCGCGGTCACCGTGCTCTTGAACGCCCTCGCCACCGAGGTCGCCGCCGGCCACCGCGAGCAGGCGGTCGCCGCCCTGTCGCGGATCAACCGCGCCCTCGCCGAGGACGAGGACGTGCTGCCGCCCGGCTGAGCGGATGCCGGATGCCGAGACCGGAGCCACGATGACGAGCCGAAAGGGCGAGCCATGACCTCCTTCCTGCAGCGCCTCAGAGTCCCGCACGTGTTCACCCTGCTCACCGGCATCGTCTTCGCCTGCAGCCTGCTGACCTGGGTGGTGCCCTCGGGGCGCTACGAGCGCGAGAGCCGCCTCGTCGGCGGCCGAGAGCGCAGCGTGGTCGTCCCCGGCACCTTCACCGTCCTGCCCAAGGAGGCCGGCCTCGGCGACGTGATCTTCGGGTCCGAGACCCCCGGAGCGGCGAGCCCGGTCAGCCTCGAGGGCTTTCTGAGCGCCATCCCCCGCGGCATGGTGGCGGCCGCTGACATCATCTTCTTCATCTTCATGATCGGCGGCGTCTTCGGCATCCTGCAGGCGACCGGCACCATCACTGCGGTCCTGCACGCCGTCCTCGCCCGCCTCCGCCACTCATGGAAGCTGCTGACCATCGTGCTCATGACGTGCATGGCCGCCGGCGGCTCCACCCTCGGCATGGGCGAGGAGTTCATCCCCCTCGTGCCGATCTTCCTCATCGTCGCCAAGGAGATCGGCTGCGACCGCATCTTCGGCGTCGCCCTGGTCTACGTCGCCGGCGCCGTCGGCTTCGCCGCCGCGACCACCAACCCCTTCACCGTCAACATCGCCCAGGGCATCGCCGAGCTGCCGCTGAACAGCGCCATTCCGTTCCGGTTCGTCTTCTTCGCGGCCTGCATGGCGGTGACCCTCGCCTACGTGCTGCGTTACGGCAGCCGGATCCGGCGCGACCCCGCCGCCTCGATCATGGCCGACGACCCCTTCGATCTCGAGTCGGCCACGGAGGAGCCGCCGCCGCTGCGCGCCGCCCACCTCGCGACCGTCGCCGCCTGCGTCGCGATCTTCGTCTTCATCCTCTTCGCGGTGCAGGCGATGGGCTGGTGGCTGACCGAGATGGCCGGCGGCTTCTTCCTGATGGGCATCGTCGCCGCCGCGTTCGGGCGGCTGCCGCTCGCCGAGGTCGCCCGGGCGACGGTCCGCGGCATGGAGGAGATGACCGTCGCGGCCCTGGTGGTCGGCTTCGCCCGCGGCATCACCGTGGTCCTCGACCAGGGCCAGATCCTGGACACCATGATCTTCGCCGCCGCCTCCGTTCTGCAGCACGTTCCGCGCTACGTCGCCGCCCTCGGCATGCTCGCCTTCCAGACCGTGCTCAACTTCTTCATCCCCTCGGGCTCCGGCCAGGCGGCGGTGACCATGCCTCTGATGGCGCCGCTCGCCGACGTCCTCGGCCTCACCCGCCAGACCGCGGTCTTCGCCTTCACCTGCGGCGACGGCTTCTCCAACATGGTGATCCCGACCTCCGGCATCCTGATGGCTTCGCTCGGTCTCGCCAAGGTCCCCTACGAGCGCTGGCTGCGCTTCATGCTGCCCCTGCTGCTGCGGCTGCTGGCGGTCGCGGCGCTCTTCACCGTCATCGCGGTGGCGATCGAGCTCTAGCCGCACCCGTGATAGGCTTGTTGGCAAGGGCCCGAGCCCTGGCTTCCAACGGTGTCCTGATGCACGACAGCTCCAGCGCCCGCCGGGTCGATCCATGACCCCGAGACGCCCCGACAACGGCGGCGGACGGATCGTACACCTGGCCGCTGGCGCGCCCGCCGAGCTCGAGGCGGTCAGCGAGCGGCGGCGGCGGTTGTGGTTCGCGGTCCTGGTCCTCCTCGCCTCCGCCCTGGTCGCGCTCGGCCTCAGCCTGGGGGCCGTCGCCTTCACCTCCCGCATCACGGCGCCGTGGCTCGCGGCGGCTCTCTCGGTGGTCGCGCTCGCCGCCGTCGTCGGCGCCACCACCTACGCCAGGGAGCGCAGCCTGCGCTCGCTCAGCGCGGAGCTCGTCGACGAGCGGGTGCTGTCCGCGGCGCTCGCCTCCAGCCTCCGCGACACCCACGCGGCGGCCGGCGGCGGCGACGGCTCGCGCCTCGACCTCAGGCAGACCGTCGAGGCGGCGCTCGACAGTGCGGTCGAGCTGCTCGGCGCCCAGGGCGGCTCGATCATGATGCTGCGCGAGGTCGACGAGCTGCACACCGTCTGCGCGGTGGGCGCGAGCGCGGCGCGCGGCGCCCGCGTCGCCCTCGGCGAGGGCATCGCCGGCGAAGTGGCGGCGAGCCGCGCCCCCGCGCTGATCGTCGGGCATTTCGACTGGAAGCACTACCGCGAGGACCCCACCGCGCCGCGCCCGACGAGCGCCATGTGCGTCCCCCTCGTCAACGGCGACGAAGTGGTCGGCGTCCTCAACCTCAGCGCGCCGCCCGAGCGCCCTTTCGCCGAGCGCCACCTGCGCGCGCTCTGCCGTTTCGGCGGCCACGCCGGCGCCGCCATCATCCGCGCCAAGCGCGCCGACGAGCAGCGGCTGCGCGGCGACCAGGCGCGGCACCAGGCGATGCACGACCCCCTCACCGGCCTCCCCAACCGCGCCCTCTTCCTCGACCGCGTGGGCAACGCCGTCGCCCGCCGCCGGCCCGAAGGCCGCGCGGTAGTGGTGCTCCTCCTCGACCTCGATGACTTCAAGCGCGTCAACGACAGCCTCGGCCACGCCGCCGGCGACCAGGTCCTGATCGCCCTCGCCGAGCGCCTGCGGCGCAGCGTGCGCGCGGGAGACTCGGTGGCCCACCTCGGAGGCGACGAGTTCGCGATCCTGCTCGAGGCCACCGACGCGCGCGAGGCGGTGGCGGCCGCCAACCGCATCCTGGGCGACCTCGCCAAGCCATTCCCGATCGAGGGCCGCGAGGTCCGCTTCTCGGCGAGCGTGGGCATCGCCCTCGAGCACGGCGCCGAGCTGCGCGGCGACGAGATCGTGCGCAACGCGGTCACCGCGCTGCACAACGCCAAGGCCCGCGGCAAGGGCCAGATGTCGGTCTTCGAGCCCTCCATGCACTCGACGGCGCTCGACCGCCTCGACCTCGAGCACGACCTGCGGCACGCGCTCGAGGGCCAGGGCCTCGACGTCTACTTCCAGCCCCTGATGCAGATCCCGGACCTCAAGATCCACGGCTTCGAGGCGCTCGTGCGCTGGCACCACCCCAAGAAGGGCCTGGTCTCCGCGATGTCCTTCGTGCCGCTCGCGGAGGAGGCCGGCCTGCAGCCGCTGATCGACCGCATGGTGCTGCAGCGCACCTGCGCCAAGGTGGTCGAGCTCAACGGCGGCATCCTCGCCGGCCTGCCGGCCGCGGCGCACGTCAACCTCTCGCCGACCTCGCTCAACGAGCCCGACTTCGTCGCCAACCTCGCCGCCGACATCGCCGCCGCCGGCCTCGAGCCGAGCCAGCTCGTGCTCGAGATCACCGAGAGCGTGATCATGCACGACATGGAGCAGGCGGCCAGCAAGCTGCGGGCCATCAAGTCCCTCGGCGTGCGCCTGGCGCTCGACGACTTCGGCACCGGCTACTCCTCGCTCAGCTACCTGCGCCGCTTCCCGGTCGACGTGGTCAAGATCGACCGCATGTTCGTCGACGAGATCGAGAAGGACAACGGCGCCGCGGCGCTGGTGCAGGCGATCCTCCGCCTCGGCAAGGG
>JALOKS010000142.1 GCA_025456385.1 Thermoanaerobaculales bacterium
GACGACTCGGTCCCGACCGCCTCGAGGTAGAGCTGCGGGTAGAGCCCGTAGAAGGCCATCGCCGGCACCAGCTGCGCGAGGGCGATCTGGTCGTTGACCGAGTGCGAGTGCAGCTCGTCGGCGGGGCCGAAGCCGACGGTCGGGATTCCGAACATCCCTGCGGTCGCGCAGCCGTTGGAGGAGAAGGCCGAGCGGTGGATGCGCGGCTTGCGGCCGAGGACCCGTCCGGCGGCCGCCAGGGCGGCAGCCACCGCCGGGCTGTCGGGCGCGGTCTCCCAGGCCGGGAAGACCTTGTCGGTGGGGTAGGTGAAGCCGCGCCACGACGGCAGGTCGTAGTGCAGGAGGCGGACCTCGGTGCCCTCGCCCGCCACCGCAGCCACCCTCTCGAGCTGGGCCATGGCGTCCTCGGCGCTCTCGCCGATAGTGAGGCGGCGGTCGATGTGGATCACGCACTCGTCCGGCACCGCGGTCAGCGAGGGCGAGCGCGAGGAGATGCCGGTCACCGCCAGCGAGCCGCGTCCGAGCATCGGGTGGTCGAGCTCGAGCTCGCGGTGCAGCCTGCCGATGCCGTCGACCACCGGCACCATCGCGTAGATGGCGTTGCGGCCGCGGTCCGGTTGCGAGCCGTGCGTCGAGAACCCGGCGGTCGCGATCTCGACCTCCATGCGGCCGCGCTGGCCGTAGCAGACGCCGAGGTGCGACGGCATCGCGATCACCACCGCCTGCGGGGCGAGGGCCGTCTCGTTGAGCAGGTACTGCCAGGCGAGGCCGACGCAGTCCTCGCCGTTGACGGTTGCGGTGACCCACACCGTCAGCTCCGAGGCGAGGCCCGCACGGTCGGCGAGGGCGACGCCGTGGACGACCGCCGCCAGCCCGCCCTTCTGGTCCGAGGCCCCGCGCCCGAAGAGGATGCCGTCGGTGACGATGCCGCGGAAGGGATCGTGGCGCCAGCGGCTGGGGTTGGAAATGCCGACGGTGTCGACGTGGGCGTCGAAGGCGACGACCCGCGGGCCGCTGCCGAAACGCCCGATGACGTTGCCCATCTCGTCGAGCCGCACGTCGCGGTAGCCGAGCGAGTCCATCTCCCGGACCACCCGTTCGCAGGCCAGCCGTTCGCTGCGGCTCGGCGAGGGCAGGGTGACGAGGTCGTGGAGGAACTCGACGCAGCGGGGCGATGCCTCGTCGGCCAGGCGCAGCACCGCCTGCTCGTACTCGCTTTCGGGCCCGCGTGGTGCGTCCATCCGTCTCCCCCTGCTCGATTGGATGAGAATTTTTTCACAATGTCGGCGCGACGGCAAGTGGCAGGGCGGCCCTGCCCGCGTTCAGGCGCGCGCCCCGAAGATGGCGGTCCCGATCCGCACCATGGTCGCGCCCTCGGCGATCGCGGGCTCGAAGTCGTGGCTCATGCCCATCGACAGCTCCGGCAGCGGCACGCCCACCTCCTCCTCGAGCCGGTCGCGCAGCTCGCGGAGGGCGCGGAAGTGGGGCCGCGAGGCCTCGGGCTCCTCGCACCACGGCGGGATCGCCATCAGGCCGCGGGCCTCGAGGTGGCTGCAGGCGAGCACACGGCCCAGGAGCGCGGCGGCCGCCGCCGGCTGGACGCCGGCCTTCTGCGGCTCGCCGCCGAGGTTGACCTCGAGCAGCACCGGCAGGCGCCGCTGCGGCCAGCTCTCGGCGAGCAGGAGCTCGAGGCGCTCGGCGAGCTCCTGCCTATCGAGGGTGTGGACGGCATCGAAGAGCTCGAGCGCCATCCTCGCCTTGTTGCGCTGCAGCGGGCCGATCAGGTGCCAGCGACCCCCGCTGACGTGCGGCCTCTTGGCCGCAGCCTCCTGCACCCGGTTCTCGCCGAGGTCGGTGACCCCGGCCTCGACCGCGGCCTGCAGCGCCGCCGCCGGGAAGGTCTTGCCGACCGCGACCAGAGTGATCCCGGCGGGATCGCGCCCGGCGGCCGCGGCGGCGGCGGCGATGCGGCGCCGCACCTCGGCCAGCCTCGCGGCCACCCCGGCAGTCATCGTCAGACGTCGACCGTCTCGCCGACCGAGCGGGTCAGGCTCTCCTCGGTGTAGAGGATGCGGTGGCAGTGCTCGCAGTCGATGATCTCCTCGCAGCGCCGGACCCGCTGCTGCAGGTGGGGACGCAGCGCGAAGTGGCACAGCGAGCACGAGCCTTCCACGACCTCCGACATCGCCCGTCCGCCCTTGCTCTCGAGCAGGCGCAGGAAGCGGGCCCGGTGCTTGGGCTGGATCTCAGCCTCGATCGCCTTGGCCTGCGCCGAGAGCTCGTGCACCCGCTTGAGAAGCTCCTCCTTGCGCCGGTCCCAGGCCGCGACGATCTCGGAGTGCGTGCCTTCCTCGACGCCCTGCGCGGCGCGCCGCTCGGCGATCTCGCGACCGAGCTGCTCCATGGCGGCCTCCAGCTCGCGGCATCGGGCGCCTGTCTCCTCGATGGCTTTGTTGGCGTAGTCGATCTCGGAGATCACCGCCGTGAACTCGCGCTCGTTGGTCACCGCGCTCTTCTGCTTCTGGAAGTGCTGGAGCTCGAGCTCCCACTCGGCCTGCTTCCGGCGCACCTCGGTGATCTCGCTCTCGTGCGCGGTCAGCTGGCGCTCCATCTCGACCAGCTCCTCCTGACGCAGGCGGCTGGCCTCCTGCAGCTCGCGGATCTCCGGCGGCGGCGAGTTGCGCTCCGCGATCGAGGCGGCGATCGAGTCGTACACGCCCTGCAGGCGAACCAACAACACGAGATCCTGCTGTGCCTTGCTCACTTCAACCCCTTGCCGGGTGTGCCCCTGGACCATGGGCCCACCAGGATTCGAACCTGGGACCGACCGGTTATGAGCCGGCGGCTCTGACCGCTGAGCTATGGGCCCCAGCGCATAGTAGCGCGGCCTCCAGCGGCCAGCAAGGCGGGCGCGCGGGGCCTCGAGGCCCCGACGCTTCAGCTGCCGGTCTCGGAGAACGGCTTCAGGAGGTGAGCTCGCGTGGGGTGCCGGAGCTTGCGCAGCGCCTTGTACTCGATCTGGCGGATGCGCTCGCGGGTGACGTTGAAGGTCCGCCCCACCTCCTCGAGCGTGTGCTCGGTGCCGTCGCCGATACCGAAGCGCAGCTTGAGGACCTGCTCCTCGCGAGGGGTCAGGGACTTGAGCACATTCTCGGTGTGGTCCTTGAGGGTGCGCATGATCACCGCCTCGATCGGCGACACCGAGTTGGTGTCCTCGATGAAGTCGCCGAGGTGCGAGTCCTCCTCCTCGCCGATCGGGGTCTCGAGCGAGATCGGCTCCTGCGAGATCTTGTGGATCTTGCGGATCTTCGACACCGGCATCTCCATCCGCGCGGCGATCTCCTCGACGGTCGGCTCGCGGCCGAGCTCCTGAACCAGCATGCGGGTGGTCCGCGTCAGCTTGTTGATGGTCTCGATCATGTGCACGGGAATGCGGATGGTTCGCGCCTGGTCGGCGATCGCGCGGGTGATGGCCTGCCGGATCCACCAGGTGGCGTAGGTGGAGAACTTGTAGCCGCGGCGGTACTCGAACTTGTCCACCGCCTTCATCAACCCGATGTTGCCCTCCTGGATGAGGTCGAGGAACTGGAGGCCGCGGTTGGTGTACTTCTTGGCGATCGACACCACCAGCCGCAGGTTGGCAACGATCAGCTCCTGCTTCGCGCGGTCGGTCTCGGACTCGCCGCGGCGAACCTCGGTGAGCAGGATCTTGAGGCGCTCGTAGGGGACCTGGAAGCGCTCCTCGAGGCGCTCCAGCTCCTGCTCGTAGCGCTCGATGCGCTCGCCGTAGAACTTGCGCCGCTCGACCGAGCGCTCCTGCTGGAGCTTCTTCCGGTCACGGTTGATGGTCTGGATCGGAATCGCGAACTGGCGCTCGACCTCGCCGAAGAAGGTCAGCAGGCGGTTGCGGGTGGTGGTCGTGAAGTCGGCGCGGCGCACGAGGATGGCGGTCTCCGCGGTGTTGGCGTCGATCTTGTCCGACAGCTCCTGGGCGCGCTTGCCGGCGCGCTTGCAGCGGCGCAGGCGCCGCCGCAGCTCGCGCGACTCGTCGTCGAGATGGGAGATCGTCCGGAACAGGCGCAGGCCCTCCCGCACCCGCTCCTCGGCCTTCTCGTCGAGCTCGTCGATCGAGGTCTGCAGGAGCTCGCGGACGCCGCGGCGCTCACGGCGGGCCCGCTCGTTGGTGCGCAGGAAGAGCTCGAGCAGCGAGGTCTCCTTCGACAGTGCGACGAACACCCTCGCCTCGCCGGACTCGATGCGCTGCGCGATGGCGACCTCGCCGTCGCGGTCGAGCAGCTTGACCGTCCCCATCTCGCGCAGGTACATGCGGACCGGGTCGTTCGTCTTCTCGAGCTGCTCGGTCGCCACCGGACGGGTTTCGACCTTGGCCTCCACCTGCTTGTCGGGCACCTGCTTCGGCCGCGGCACGCCTTCTCGGCCCTCGGCCTCCGCCGTCTCGGCGTCCATGATGTCGATATCGAGCTCCGAAAGGCGCATGTAGATGTCGTCGAGCTCCTCGGCGATACCCGTGACCTCCTCAGGCAGGTTGTCGTAGAGCTCCTCGTACATGATGAAGCCGCGTTCCTTGCCCGCCTGGATGAGCTTGCCCAGCTCCGGGTACTTCTCCTCGATCTGCACGCTCGACTCCTTCACCACCGGCTGCCTCCATGTGCATGGGATGCCTGCGGGACCGAACCGGTTCGCGGCGCCGCCGGAGCGTGACGCCCGACCTCGGCGGCGGTGCGGCGCACAGGACAGCACTTCCTGCGCGCGGTCCATTCCCGAAATGCCTCGATCAATGACTCCGTCCGAGAAGCTGCTTCAGGGGTAGGCACTCGTGCCCGGCTCGACGCACCCGCGCGGGCTCCGCCACCATCCTGCGAAATATGGGTCGCGACCCTGGTTTTGGCAAGGCCTGAACGCCAGGAATGTCAGATTTCAGCAGTTTTCCTGCGCAATCTCGCCTTCTCGGCCATCAATCGGTCCAGCTCCGGCTCGTCCCCGCGCGCCTCGGCAGCCTCGATCAGGGGCGCGAGCTGGCGCGCCCGCTGCCGCGCCTGGTGCTCGACGAGCTGCCGCAGCTGGCGACGGATCGACTGGTCGGTGATCTCCGGCATGCCGGTGGTGCAGAGCTGCGCCACCAGGGAGGCGGCATCCGGATCGGGGCAGCGCGCGAGCAGTGCCGCCGTGAAGCCGGTCTCGCCTTCGCCGTGCTCGTCGACCGCCCGCGCGGCGGTCAGCAGCGCGCGGACCCTCGGGTCCTCGATGTACTCCGGGTGGACGGTTTCGTGGATCCGTCGCCGCCACTCCCGCGAGCACTCGACGAGGATCCGCAGCAGCTCCCGCTCGCCGGCCGCCGCCGGCGGCCGTCCGACGGGCGCCGCCGCGCCGGTCCGGACCGGCCGCCCCCGCTCGCCGTGCTCCTCGACCTCACGGGGGCGCAGGTAGAGCCGGCGGGCGAGCTCCTCGACGAGGTTCTGGCGCAGTGCCGGATCGGCCGCGGCGCACACCAGTGGGGCCAGCGCGAGCCCCGCACGGCGCCGCCGCGCCGGCTCCGGCGGCAGATCCCCGAGCAGGAACTCGAGCAGCGGGGTCGGCCGCTCGAGGAGCTCCGCGACGGCCTCGGCGCCGCGCTCGCGGACCAGGTCGTCGGGGTCCATGCCGCCGGGGAGGACGAGCACCGCGACCTCGACCCCGGCCTCGAGCAGAACCTGGGCGCCGGTCGCCGCCGCCCGCCGGCCGGCGTCGTCGGCGTCGTAGCAGAGCAGCGCGACGCCGTCGGACCCCAGCCGCCGCTTGAGCAGGCGGGCGTGGTCTGCGGTGAGGGCCGTGCCGAGCGTCGCGACCGCGTGGGCGATCCCCGCCCGGTGCAGCGACAGGCAGTCGAAGTAGCCCTCCACCACCACGACCCGCGCAGTGTCGGCGATGGCGCGCCGGGCACGGTCGAGGCAGAACAGCGTCGAGCGCTTGCGGAAGATCGCGCTCTCGGGGCTGTTCAGGTACTTGGGCTCGCCGTCCCCCAGGATGCGGCCGCCGAACGCGATGAGCGAGCCGTCGCCGCTGCGGATCGGAAAGGTGAGGCGTTTGCGGAAGCGGTCGTAGGGGGAGGTGCCGCTGTCCGGCCGCACGGCGAGGCCGGCCTCGACCAGCGCCCCCTCCGGGTGCCGCTTCGCCAGGTGGTCGATCAGGCGCCGCCACTCGTCGGGGGCGAAGCCGAAGCCGTAGTCCGACCAGCTCGCGCGTTGGAAGCCCCGGCGCTCGAGCTCGTCGCGCGCGGCCCGGCCCTCGGGCCGCGCCAGGCATTCGACGAAGAACTGCTGCGCCTCGCCGAGCACGCTCTGCAGGCGCTCGCCGGCGTCGCGGCGCTGTCGCGCTTCCGGCGTCCGCGGCGGCAGCTGGACGCCGAAGCGCCGCGCCAGGCGCTCGACCGCCTCCGGGAAGCTCAGGTGCTCGAGCTGCATCACGAACTTGAAGACGTCGCCGCCCTGGTGGCAGCCGAAGCAGTAGAAGAGTCCCTTCTCGTCGTCGACCGAGAAGGAGGGGGTCTTCTCGTCGTGGAAGGGGCACAGGCCCTCCCAGGTGCGGCCGCGTTTGCGCAGCCGCACCTGCTCGCCGACGACCTCGACGATGTCGGCCGCGTCGCGCACGCGGGCGATGACCTCGCGGCTGAGATCGGCGTCGATCATGGGCCCTCATTCTCGCACAGGGGGAGCGGTGGGCACCGCCCGCCAGGTTGGGCAGCCTGCAAATGCGAGACGCGAGATGCGAGATGCGAGATGCGAGATGCGAGATGCGAGATGCGAGATGCGAGATGCGAGATGCGAGATGCGAGATGCGAGATGCGAGATGCGAGATGAGGGGCTGGCGGACGGCTCTCTATCTCGTATCTCGTATCTCCTCGGACGGGCGGGGGGCCGGCTGGGCTTCAGCCCCCCGCCTCGAGCTCGACCTCGGTCACCCCGGTGCCGCCGCGCCCCTGCGGCGGGTGCCGGAAGGAGCGGACGGCGGGGTGGCTGCGGCAGAGCTCGGCGACCATCCGCCGCAGGACGCCGGTGCCGTGGCCGTGCACGATCCGCACCGCCGCCAGGCCGGCGGCGAAGCTGCGGTCGAGGAAGCGCTCGAGCTCCTCACGGGCGCGCTCGCTGTCGAGGCCGATGAGGCCGAGCTCGCGCTCTCCGGCCTCGGAGGCCTCGATCCGCACCGCGCCGCGACGCGCGGCCGGCGGCACCGCGACCGGCTCGAGCTCGGCCGCCGCCGTCCACAGGCGTTTGCCCGCGACCTCGACCGAGGCCATCGAGCCCCGCAGCTCGCACAGCACGCCGACCGTGCCCTGGGCGAGGCGGACGCGGGCGCCCAGGGCCAGCCCTGATGCAGCGCTTGCGTCCAGAGCCCGCGAGGGGGGCTCGAGCGCCAGGGCCTCGTCGCGCAGCTTCTGCAGCCGGCGCCGGCCGAGCGCCTCGTGCTCGTCGATCGCCCGCTCCAGCCGGCCGACCGCGTCGTCGAGCTTGCGCTTGGCCAGCCGCCGCAGCTCGTCGCGCTCGGCTGCGAGCTCGGCGGGCAGGCGGCGGCGCTCCAGCTCGAGGCGCTCGAGCTCGCGCTCGGCCTGGCGCCGGGCCTGCTCGGCCTCGGCCCGGCGGCGAGAGGCCTCGAGCCGCTCCGCCTCGAGCTCGAGCTCGAGGGCCTCGAGCCGGCGCAGCCAGCGGTCGATCTCGAGGTGGTCGCCGCCGAGCAGCTCGCGGGCGCGCGCCAGCACCGGCTCGGCGACGCCCATCCGCTGCGCGATCTCGAGCGCCCGTGAGCGGCCCGGTCGGCCGACCCGCAGCTGGTAGAGGGGCCGCTCGGCCGCCTCGTCGTACTCCATGGCGGCGTTGTCCATGCCGCCGGCCGAGCTCGCGGCGAGAGCGATCGCCGCGAGGTGGGTCGTGGCGACGGTCAGGGCGCCGCGCGCGGTGAGCTCCTCGAGCAGCGCGCAGCCGAGGGCGGCCCCTTCGAGCGGATCGGTGCCGGCGCCGAGCTCGTCGAACAGCACCAGGGTCCGGTCGTCGGCGGTCGCCAGCAGGCGCGACGTCGCAACCATCGCCCCCGAGAAGGTCGAGAGGTCGGCAGCGACGTCCTGCTCGTCGCCGATATGGCACCACAGCCCGGCGAAGGCCGGCACCATCGTCCCCGCCGCGGCGGGCAGCGGGATGCCGTGCGCGCTCATCAGCACCATCAGGCCGATCGTCTTCAGGGTCACGGTCTTGCCGCCGGCGTTCGGGCCCGAGACCACGAGGGTGCGCACGCCCTCCGGGAGCCGGAAGTCGAGGGGCACCACCCGGCGCCCGCGGCCGCGGCCGCCGCTCTCCCCGAAGACCTCGGCCCGCAGCGCTTCGAGGCGCTCGTCGAGCAGGGGGTGGCGCGCCTCCCGGAGCGTCAGCTCGCCGCCGTCCCCGGGGATCACCACCTCGCCCGCCACCCGGCGCCCGAAGAGCACCTTGGCCTGCACGGAGTCGAGCTCGCCGAGCACCTCGACAGCCGCGGCGAGGTCGGCGCGCGCCGCGGCGAAGGCGCGCGCGATCTCGGCCAGGATCCGCCGCACCTCCTGCTGCTCGGCGGCTACCGCCGCCGCGAGCCGGTTGTTGAGCTCGACGATCGCCAGCGGTTCGACGAAGGCGGTCACTCCCGTCGCGGAGACGTCGAGCAGGAGTCCCGGCAGCTGGGTCCGGACCGACGACCGGACCGGCAGGCAGTAGCGGTCGCGGCGGATGGTCGGCGGCGCGTCGGTGACCAGGTCGCGGTGGCCGCGGCGGATCCCCTCGAGCTCGGCGATGACCTCGGCGCGCGCCCGCGTGACCTCGCGACGCAGGCGGCCGAGCTCGCGGGACGCGGTGTCGGTCACGCTGCCGTCGCGGCCGAGCCGGGGCGCCACCTCGTCGACGAGGGGCGCGGTGTCCGCGAGGCGGTCGGCGATCGCGCGCAGGAGCGCGCTCGGGGCCGCGGCCAGCCGCCGCCGCGCCGACGCCACCTGCCGCGCGAGGTTCAAGAGGTCGAGGAGGTGGCGGGGCTCCTGCGGCGGCGGGCCGCCCGGCTCGAGCCACGGCAGGGCCGGGTCGAGGGCGGCGAAGGCGAGCGGCTCGTGCTCGGCGAGGAGCTCCTCGAGGGCGAGCGTGAGCAGCGCCGCCTGGCGCGGGTCCGAACCGGCCTCCGGTGCGGCGACCAGACCGGTGACACGAGAGCGGCCCACGCCGCTGCGGGCGTGGGCCGCCACCAGTTGCAGGACTTTGTCGAACTCGAGATCCGAAGCGGTCGAACGGGCCACCGGTTCGCTTAGAGCAGGCCGGCCCGGCGCTGCTTCGCCATCTTGCGCAGCATCTTCTTGCGGGCCTGGATCATCTCCCGCTTGCGGCGCTCGGAGGGCTTCTCGTAGAAGCGGCGGCGCTTGACCTCGGAGAGGATGCCGGCCTTTTCGCACTTGCGCTTGAAGCGGCGCAGTGCCTGCTCGAAGGACTCGTTGTCACGCACTGTGACACCAGTCGGCATGGCGGCTCACCTCCCCTCGCTGCACATTGCGCCGGCAGCCTGCGGCCGCGGCGCGCGCATCAGGATCGGCAGGATACCACCCGGTGCCTGGAGCGTCAAACCCGGCCCGGCCACCGCGCACCGGCGGGGCCGAGGCCGGCCGGCGCTCGCCGCTGAGCTCTCAGTCCTCGACGACCGTGGTCTTCACCGCCTCGAAGTTCTTGTTGTAGACCTTGCCGGTCTTGGTCCGGAAGTAGACCGCCGCCGCGCCGCCCTCGGCCTTGCGGTAGAGCCAGGTCTCGACGCCCTGCTTCTCGTCGACCTGGATGTTCTGGTAGTAGGGCACCCCGGCGATCCGCTTGACCTCGTCCATGCCCATGCCCTTGGCGACCTGGTCGAAGCGCTCCTGGGTGATGAACCGCAACGCGCTCAGCTCGGCGAGCTTGTCGGCGAGCGGTTGGTAGTGCGGCAGCTCCAGCGAGTCGTAGTAGCTCAGGGCGGAGCCGAGCTGCTCGACCGCCTTCTTGTAGTCGCCCGCCGTGGCCACGGTCTCGTTGGCGATCACGATGGCCTCGTCGGCGTAGATGTTCAGACCCTTGAGAGTTGCGGGGTGCTCCGGAAAGTCGTTGAGGGCGAGGTTGAGGAAGTCGGCGAGGGTCCCCTGCGTGGTGTCGAAGGCCGCGTCCCGGGCGGCGGTCAGCTCCCCGATGCGCGCCTGCAGGGCCGCCGCGTCCGTCTTCTGCTCCTCGCTGCGCAGCCGCTCCTCGGTCGCCTCGACCGCGGCCAGGCCCGCCTCGGCGGCGGCCAGCTCCGACCGCAGGCGCTGGAGCTCGTCGTACTGCTGCTGCAGGAGCGTGAGCTGCTCCTCGAAGCGAGCCTGAGCCAGCTCCTCCTCACTCGGTCCCCGCGAGCATGCCGAGAGGGCTGCGAGGGCGACCACCAGGGCGATGCCGCACGACAGGAATCGGTTCCGTCTCATGGCTCCTCCTTTCCCGCCGCACGCTACCAGAAACCGCCCTTTGTGACAACGTTCACGAGGCGTCGCGGCGGCGCCGCGCAGCGGGCCGCGAACGGACCGCCGCGGAGCGCGGCGAGGGCCGCAGCGGAGCCGCCAGGCGCGACCTTCCGGGGCGCGGTGGACTCCCCTCGTCCTGGCCCGCATCATGCTCAGTGCCAATTACTTGACGAATCGAGACCTGGCTGGGGATAATGTTGGAACGTGCGATTGGAGGCACCATGGAACGCTTCGATGACGTCCTCGAGCAGCTCCGACAGTCCCGGCGCCGCGGCTTCGACTCGTTGGCCGCACGCCTGGACGAGGCCGTCACGGCGCTCGACCGCTCGCTCGAGGCCGCGAGGTCGGCCCTGGTCGGCGCGCTGCCGGCGGACGCCGAGGAGCTGTTGCCGCTCGCCGAGGTCGAGCAGGTGCTCGCCGAGCTGCCCGTGCCGGAATCGAGGCCGGCGGGCGTCACGCTCGACGACCTCCGCAGCCTGGACCGGGCCCGCACCCAGTCGGAGCTGCTGCGGAGTGTGCTGGCGATGCTCGGCGAGCACGTCGGCCGGGCGGCGATCCTGGTCATCCGAGAGGGCATGATCACGGCCTGGAGCGGCGTCGGCTTCGGCGACGGCGAGCGGCTGCGGCGCTGGCAGGGTGGCGTCGCGGCCTCGCCGGCCGTCAGCCGCCTGGTCGAGGCCCTCGCTCCGGTCATCTTCAGCCCCGCCGACGATCCGCTGCTCGCGGGCTGGCTCGCCGCCGAGGGCCTGCCGGAGGAGGCGGTGCTCCTGCCCATCGACCTCCGCGGTCGGCTGATGGGAGTGGTCTACCTCGACCACAGCGGCTCCGAGCCCTGGGACCTCGAGACCGCACAGGCCCTGAACACCGTCGCCTGCCTGCTGATCGACACCCTGGCCCACCGCGCTGCAGTGCCGTCGCCGACCCTGGCGGCGATCGTCGAGGGAACCCCACGCCTCGAGGCCGTGGGGGAGCCGGAGGTCTTCGCCGCGGAGCCCGAGGAGACGGTCCAGCTGGACTTCGGCGCCGAGGCGGCAGAGGAGCCCGGGGCCGAGTGGCGGGAGCCGGTGGGCGAGGACGAGGTGCAGATCGACTACGACTTCGAGCCCGAGGCGGCACCCGACTACGAGGCCGTGCCGGAGCCGGCCGCGCCCGCCTTCGACCCCTCTGCGACCGTCCAGGTCGAGGCCGCGGAGCGCGCGACCCCGGTCCCGCCGTCGGTGGGCGAGCTCGCGGCACCGCCGCCGGTGCGGCCGATCGCACCGCCGGCGGTGCGGCCCGAGGCCTTTGCCGGCGCGGCGCCGGAGGACCCGCGGCACGAGGAGGCGCGTCGCTTCGCCAGGCTCCTGGTCTCGGAGATCAAGCTCTACAACGAGGACGAGGTCGAGCGCGGCAGGGTCGAGCGCGACCTCGCGCTCCGCCTCAAGGAGGACATCGACCGCAGCCGGGAGATGTACGAGAAGCGGATCCCGTCCGAGGTCCGCGCCGGCCACGACTACTTCCGCGACGAGCTGGTGAGGATCCTGGCCGACGGCGACCCCGACGCCCTCGGCAGGTGAGGCGCAGAGCCTCCCGGGGGGCCGCCGGGCTCGCCGCGTCGTGCCTGCTCCTGGCGGGCTGTGGGCGGCCGCCCGACCCACCCCCCACCTCGGCGCGCGATGACGAGCTGAAGACTGCCTTCGCGATGGCCGCCGACCGGCCGGCCGAGGCTGCGCTGGCTCTGGCCGCCGCCGGGCCCGGCCCGGTTCTCGAGGAGGCGAGGTTCAGCGTCTGGCTCCGCTGCCTCGAGGCAAGCTCGGCGCCCGCGCCGGCGTACCGCGCCTACCTGGCCGCCGGACCGCCCCCGGAGCTCGCCGCGTCCGCGCGCCTGGCGCTGCTCGGCCGCCTGGTCGCCACCGGCGAGCTCGCCGCTGCCGCCGCGGAGCGCGAGCTGCTGCCCGCCGCGACGCTGGCGGCGGCCGACGAGGTGCTCCTCGCAGCTCCCGCCGCCGAGCTGCGGCTCGCTGCCGCCCGGCGCCTGGCAACGAGCTCGCCGCGCCGGCTCGCCGCGCGCGCGCCCGAGCTCGAGCGGCGCCTCCTGGCCGGGCTCGCGCCCGGGGAGTGGCTGGAGCGGGCCCGCGCCTGGCAGCGCGAAGGCTCGCCGGCGCGCGCCGCCGCGGAGCTGCGGCGGCTGCGCTGGCAGGGCCCGCTGGAGGGCGAGCGCCGGCGCGAGCTGGCGCGAGCGGAGCTCGCGGCGGGTTCGCCGCGAGCGGCTCTCGCCGCGCTGCCGGAGGGCGGCGCCCAGACTCCGGAGGACCTCGTGCTGCGCGCCCGCGCCCACCGCACCCGTGCCTGGCAGCTGTACCCGGGCCGCGGCGCCACGGCCGCCTTCGCCGACTGTGCCGGGTCGGCCGCGGCCGCCCGGGCGAGCGCCGGCCGCGGTCCGGAGGGTCCCGCAGCCCTCGAGCTGGAGCTCGAGTGCGCGACCGAGGCCGGCCGCCTCGACGCCGCCTTCGAGGCCTGGCGGGCGCTCGCCGCCGGAGGCTGGAGCGGCGACCGGAGGGAGTGGCTGGGCCGCCGGCTCGGCGTCGCCCTGGTCCTGACGGAGGGCGGCAGCGCCCGCGTGCGGGAGCTCGAGCGCTCCCTCCCCGCGCAGGCTCGCTGCCTGCGGTTCTGGATCGCGGCAGACTCGCCCGACGGGCGGGCGGCGCTGCTCGACCTGGCTGAGGTCCGCGTCGGGGACCTCTACGCCCGTTGGGCGCGCGAGCTCGCGAGGGCGACGACGCCCGCGCCGCCGAGCTGGTCGGAGCCGCTCGCGCCGGCGAGCCCGCCGGCATCGGTCGCGCTCCTGCTCGAAGCCGGCGCGGCCGAGGAGGCCCTGCGGCAGTTGGCACGGGCTCGCCGC
Organism: Thermoanaerobaculales bacterium; assembly: GCA_025456385.1. Taxonomy (GTDB): domain Bacteria; phylum Acidobacteriota; class Thermoanaerobaculia; order Thermoanaerobaculales; family Sulfomarinibacteraceae; genus Sulfomarinibacter. The sequence goes on from JALOKS010000142.1 coordinate 13,395, forward strand.
CTGCGCCCGCCGGCGCCCGCCGAGGCCCTGGCGGCGGCCGAGCTCGCGGCCGCCACCGGCGACGCCAACGGGGCGATCTCCTG
>JALOKS010000143.1 GCA_025456385.1 Thermoanaerobaculales bacterium
AAGATGGCGGTGTAGGCCTCGAGAGCCCAGGTGTTCGGGGTCAGCCAGCCGATGTCCTGCAGCAGCTCCGGCATGAAGAAGCGCGGCACCATGCTGCCGCCGAGCGCGGACACCACCAGGATGGCGACGTTGGCCAGGGTCTGCGCCTGGCGCCGGGTGCGGCAGGTGGTGGCGATGACGAGGGCCAGGGCGGCCGCCGCGGCGGCGGCGAGCACGGTCGTCACCGCCCACGGCAGGAGGTGCCCCGGCAGGTCGACGCCGTGCACGAGCCAGGCGATGGCGAAGATCACGCCCACCTGCAGGAAGCCCTGCAGGACGAGGAACAGGAACTTGCCGTCGACCAGGACCGCGATGCGGCCGGGCCCGGCGAGAATCCGGTCGAGGATTCCCGAGTCCCGCTCCTCGAGCAGGCTGATGGCGCCGTGCACGGCGGAGAAGAGCACGAAGAGGACCGCGACCGCGCCCGCCGAGTAGGCGACGTGATTGGCCGCCGCCGAGCGGCCGGCCACGCTCTCCTGCTCGAAGAGATTTTCGAAGCCCCAGCCGCCTCCTCCCCGCCCCGCCTCCGCCTCCTCCTTGAGATCGCCGAGGCCTTCCGCGAGCTGAGCCCGCTGGTCCCCGCTGAGCTCGATGAACTGGTCCTCGACCAGCTCCATCACGCCCCCGAGGGCGACGTCGGGCAGGGCCGTGAAGTAGGCCTGCTGCACCCGGCCCTCGAGCATCGGCACCGCGACCCCGCGCACCGGGTCGCTCACCACGATCAGGGGCGCCATGCCGAAGCCGCCCGGCGACTCGAGGGGCTCGCCGCCGGCGCGGACGATCAGACCGACGTCGGCGGTGCCGCGGCGCACCCAGTCGCGCACCCGCTCCGGGCTGAGCTCGTCGCCGCCGACGACGTCGAGCGCGGGGTCGGCGCGGAGAGCGCGCAGCAGCCGCTCGGAGGTCTCGCTCCGCACCTCGTCGGCCACCGCGACCTCGATCAGCAGCGACTCGCCGGTGGCTCCGGCGAAGATGGCGGCGAAGATCAGAAAGAAGGCCGCCGGCAGCAGGAAGCTCATGGCGAGGGCGGCGCGGTCGCGCGCCAGCCCGAGCACCATCGCCCGCAGGACGGCCCGGCTCACGCGTCGATCTCCCGCCCGGCGAGCCGGAAGAAGACTCCGCGCAGCCCCGGCTCGCGGACCCGCAGCTCCGCGACCTCGAGGCCCGCGGCCTCGAGCGCGGAGCTGAAGCGCGCCAGCTCGGCGACCCCGCCCGCCAGGCGGCCGGTCCACAGCCGCGGCTCGCCGGTCGGAGCGAGCCCGGCCCCGGCGAGCCGCTCCCGCGCCGCCGCCGCCGGCGCCGCGGCGAGGGAGACGAGCAGCTCCTTGCCGTCGCCGAAGCTCGCGCGCACGAGATCCTCGACGCTGCCCTCGGCATGCAGACGGCCTTCGATCAGCACCCCGACGCGGTCGGCCAGCTCCGCCGCCTGCTCGAGGTCGTGGGTGGTGAGCAGGATGGCGAGACCGTCGCGGCGGAGCTCGCGCAGCAGCTCGTGGACGTCCTCGCGGGCGGCCGGGTCGATGCCGACGGTCGGCTCGTCGAGGAGCAGCACGCGGGGGCCGTGGATGACTCCGGCCGCGATGTTGAGCCGGCGCTTCATGCCCCCGGACAAGGTGTCGACGCGCTCGCGGGCGCGGTCGGCGAGCCCGACCCGCGCGAGCAGGCGCTCGGCGGCGGCCCCCGCCGCGGCCCGTCCGAGGCCGAGCAGGCAGCCGAAGATCTGCAGGTTCTCGCGCGCCGTCAGCTCCGGGTAGAGGGCGAGCTCCTGCGGCACCAGGCCGAGCAGCCGCCGGGCGCCGGGGTCGGCCGCCGGGTCCTCGCCGGCCAGCCGCACGCAGCCGTCATCAAGGCGCAGGCGGCCGCAGATCGCCCGCACGAGGCTCGTCTTGCCGGCGCCGTTGGGGCCGAGGAGGGCGTAGATCTCGCTCCCGTGCAGCGCGAGGTCGACGCCCGCCAGGGCCTGCCGGCCGCCCCAGGCGCGGCGCAGGCCCGACACCTCGAGAGCCGGCGCCCCCCCGGCTGGCTCGCGCCCGCGGACTTCGGCTCCTCCCCGGTCGGCCATCGGCCAAGCTCAGAGGTAGAGTACACGCTCCATCGTCGGCTCGGTATAGGAGCGGGCGAGATCGATGAGCGGCGTCGCCGAGCTGCCCAGCGGGTCGAGGGCGGAGGCGGCCGAGCGCACGTACCGGCAGACCTCGAGGCGCGCCGCGTCCGGCCCCAGGCGAGACGCCAGGGTCGTCTTGCCGTGGTCCTGGGCGGTGTCCTTGCCGATCACCTCGACGGTCGAGAAGGTGTCCAGAAGGTCGTCGAGGAGCTGGAACGCGAGCCCGAGATTGATCGCGTACTCGCGCACCGCCCCCACCCAGCGCTCCTCGACACCGGCGACCCGGGCCCCCGCCTCGACCGCGGCCACGAACAGCGCGCCGGTCTTCTGCACGTACATCCGGGTCAGACCGCTGAGGTCGCCGCCGCTCTGCCAGTCCGAGCGCAGGTCGCAGAACTGGCCGGCGATGATGCCGTCGCTGCCGACCGCGCGCGCCAGCAGGCGCACCAGCTCGAGGCGGACGGCGGCGTCGAGCCCCTCGCTCTCGGCCACCACCTCGAAGGAGCGGTTGAGGAGCGCGGTGGCGGCCAGGATCGCGGTGTCCTCGCCGAAGACGCGGTGGTTGGCGGGCAGGCCGCGGCGCAACGCGGCGTCGTCCATGCACGGCAGGTCGTCGAGGATCAGGGAGGCCGTGTGCAGCATCTCGACCGCGCAGGCGGGATCCAGGGCGGCGGCCTCGGACGCCCCGAAGCCGGTCGCGACCTGGACCGTCAGCAGAGGGCGGATGCGCTTGCCGCCGGCGAGCAGGCTGTACCGCATCGCCCGGTGCAGGGTCTCCGGAGGGGCATCCTCGGCCGGCACGAGCGCGGCCAGCCGGTGTTCCAGCCGCGCCCGCAGCTCCGGCGCCGCCTCGCGGTGGCCGCGGTCACCGAGCACGAGGGGCGAGCTGCCCACGCTGGCACTGTGCCCGATCAGGTTCATCACAGGAAACTCCACTCCGCAGGGCCGCTCCGGCCCCGCCGGCCCGCCATTGCGTCCGTCCTCGAAGTCTACTCGCCTAACCGCGGCCGCGCCCCCCCGCATTCCTCGGCCGCCGGCCCCCCGGCAACCCGGGTCCCGCGACGTCCGCTCCGGAATATCATCCTCCAGGGCCCGGGTTCGACCGCGTGACCGGATCGCCCGGTGGAGGTCTGGGATGCTCGACGCGACCTACAGCTTCGTCTACGACCGCGCGGCGGCCGACGCGGCATTCCACGGCATCGCCCCCCGCGAGCTCGCGCTGTCGCTGCTCGCCGGCCTGCCGCCGCCGCCCGCGTGGGAGGGCTGCCTCGTCTACCAGGGCCCGAGCCCGCTGGCCGCCGCCACGGTCTGCCTCGCGACCCGCGGCCCGGGCGCGGACGAGGTCCAGCTGCGGCTGCTGGAGGCATTCGAGCGCCAGGGCCTCGCGGTGCTCGAGGTCTACGAAGGGGGCCCCGAGCCGAGCCAGGGCATCGCCGTCGCCCGGAACGGACTCTGGTCGGCGCCGTAGGCCGCGCCTCCAAGCACCCGGTTTGAAGTGTTGAGTGTTGAGTGTTGAGTTTTGAGTGTTGAGTTTTGAGTTTCCACCCACCCTGAACCGGAGTTGTCAGTTCTCCGCCGTGAGCCTCCGCCCGACCCACGCGGGCCGAGGGCCTCTCGCCACTCGCGTTCATCCACCGCCCCGCCCATGCGCATCCTCGGGCGGGAGGGCCGGAACTCAAAACTGATGCGACGGGTGGCCTGAGGGTTCGGCTCGGGGTCGGCTACCATGGCGGAGTGAGCGGGCCGCTGCGCATCGTCATCACCGGAGCCTCCGGCTTCCTCGGCCGTCTGCTGGTGCAGCTCCTGCAGCGGCGGCACCGGGTGGTCGCCCTCGACCGCCGGCCGCTCGCCGAGGTCGCGATGGCCGATCACCCGAACCTCGAGTGGTACCAGCTCGACCTCAGCGACACGGAGCTGCTCCGGGGCACGATGGCCTGCATCCGCGCCGGCGGTCGCGTCGACGTGTTCATCCACCTCGCCGCGTACTACGATTTCAGCGGCGAGGAGCACGCCGAGTACCAGCGCACCAACGTCGAGGCGATGCGCGACCTCCTCGACGCCGCGCGGCGCCTCGAGCTCGAGCACTTCGTCTTCGCGAGCTCGGTCGCGGCCTGCCCCTTCTCGAGCCCCGGCCGCCCGATCACCGAGGCGACGCCCCCGCACGGGAGCCACATCTACGCCCGCACCAAGCGCGCCGGCGAGGAGATGCTGGCCGGCTGCGCCGAGAGCTTCTCGCCGCTCATCATCCGTTTCCCGGCGATGTTCTCGGACTGGTGCGAGTACCCGCCGCTGCAGGTCCTGCTCGACACCTGGCTCTCACGGCGCTGGGACGCCCGCGTCCTCGCCGGGCGCGGCGCCTCGGCGATCCCCTACCTGCACGTGCGCGACGCCGGCTTCTTCATGATGCGCCTGCTCGACCAGCGCCACCGCCTCGAAGCGCTCGAGGTGCTGATGCCGGGCGAGGACGGCGCGGTCTCCCACCTCGACCTCTTCCGCGCCGCCACGACCCACGTCGAGGGGCGCCCCCGCCGCGCCATCCACCTCCCCCGGCCGCTCTGCCGGCCCGGCATCTGGCTGCGGGACCTCGCCGGGCGCGCCCTCGGCACGCGGCCCTTCGAGAGAACCTGGATGGCCGACTACGTCGACCGCAGGATGGAGATCGACGCCTCCCGCACCCGCGCCCGCCTCGGCTGGTCACCGACACCGCGGCTGTCGCTCCTCACCCGGCTGCCCTTCCTCATCGAGCATCGGCGCGAGAACCCCCTCGAGTGGTACCGGCGCAACCGCCAGGCCCTCGAGCACCTGCAGCTGACGTCACACTTCCGCGTCTACCGCCTGCTCAAGAAGTACGAGCCCGCCATCGAGCAGGCGCTGCGGGACGCCCTCGAGGCGCGCGCGGGGAAGCTGCAGTCGGCGACCGCGACCCCGGCGGAGCAGCGGTTCTGGGACCACCAGGTCACCCTGCGCAACCTGATCGCCGCGGTCGGCAGCGGCGAGAACGGACCCCTCCTCGACTGGAGCCGCGACCTCGCCGAGCGGCGCCTTGCCGAGGGCTCCGCCGTCGAGGAGCTCGTCGAGGCCTTCCGCCTCCTCGACCACGCCGTCACCTCGACGCTGCGGGCGGACGACGAGGGCCGCGAGCTCGGAACCGCCCTCCGGGACCTCATCGACACCCCGCTGGAGTTCGCCGTCGACCGGGTGCTCGAGGTCTTCGAAAACGCCGCCGCCTTCGGGACGGACTAACTGCCGAGCTGGCCATCGGCGGCGGGCGCGCTCGCGGACGCCAGCTGCAGCGGACCGGGCCTGACGACCGGGGCGGCGGGCGGTCGCGCCTGCTGCCCGCGCGGGCAGGCGCCCGACGGCGCGCGCTGCGTTTCAGGCTCGACGGCCCGATTCGGACGCGGGCAGGCGCCGGCCCCCCCGCCGTACGGGCAGGGCGAGGCGGCCACCGCCCGCAGGTAGGGGCAGCCCGAGGCAGCGAGCGCCGCCCGCCCCGCGAGGAAGGGGCAGGCCGGAGCCTGGGTCGCCGGCACGGCGCGCGCGCCCAGGCCTGCGTCGAAGACCGCGGGGCGCACGGAGCCCGCCGCCGCCGGATCGGGTCGGCTCCCGAGCGCGTGCAACGGGACGATCCGAGCCACGGCCAGAATCGTGATGGCGACCGAAGCCGCCAGGATCACTGAAGCCTCCACTGTCTTACGCATCGCAGCCACCTCCGCGAAGAGCTCCTACTCCCCGCAACGCGGCCGCGCCCGCGAGCTTTCCCGACCACGGGCAGTTTTCCCCTCGCGAGCGTGTTCTCCATCGCGGACGGTGGGTCCCACCGTCGCGGAGGACGCCATGAAGTGGACCTTCAATCTCATGCGGGTGCGGGGGATCGAGATCAAGATCCACCTCACCTTCCTGCTCATCCTCGCCCTCGGCGGCTTCGAGTGGGGCCGCGTGCACGGCGCCCCCGGCGTCGCCTTCGGCGTGCTCGTCATGCTCGCCCTGTTCGCCTGCGTGACCCTGCACGAGCTCGGCCACAGCATCGCCGCCCAGCACTACAAGATCCCGGTGCGCGAGATCGTGCTGCTGCCGATCGGCGGCGTGGCGATGCTGGGCAAGCTGCCGGAGAAGCCGCAGCAGGAGCTGGTCATCGCCGCCGCCGGGCCGGCGGTCAACGTCGCCATCGCCGCCGTGCTCGCGATCGTCGGCGGGCCGCTCGTCACCCTCGACGGCCACGGCCTGGTCGAGGGCGCGGCGCCGGCACCCTCCGTCGCCACTTTCCTGACCTGGCTGCTCGCCGCCAACATCACCCTCGTGGTCTTCAACCTCATCCCCGCCTTCCCCCTCGACGGCGGACGGATGCTGCGCGCGGTGCTCGCCATGGCCACCGACTACCGGCGCGCCACCGTGATCGCGGCCGGGATCGGCCAGGCCGCCGCGGTCGGCCTCGGCCTGCTCGGGGTCTTGAGCGGCAACTTCATCCTCGCCCTGATCGCGGTCTTCATCTTCTTCGGCGCCGGCATGGAGAGCTTCCAGGCAAAGGCCAAGACGGTGCTCACGACCCGCCGCATCGGCGACGCCTACAACAAGCACGCCCTGACCCTGAACCCCAACGACCGGGTGTCGACGGCGGTCGACTACATCCTCACCAGCCCGTCGTGCTCGGCAGCCGGCTGCTCGGGGTGGTGACGAGGGACGACGTGCTCAAGGCCCTGGCGGCGCGCGGCGACGACCCCTACGTCGCCGAGATCATGCAGCGCGAGGTGCCGCAGGTCGAGGCCTCGGCCGGCCTGGACGAGGTCCAGGAGCGCATGGGAGCGGAGCAGGCCAGGTTGGTCGCAGTCTTCTCCGGGGAGCGTTTCCTCGGGCTGGTGAGCCGCGAGGATCTCGCCGAGGCGCTGTCGATCCTGCTCTTTTCAGCCCGCAGCGGCAGGGCCGAGGAGGGCCAGGGCCGAGGAGGGCCTCGAAAGAGTTTGAGCGCGCCGGGGGTGAACCTTTCGCGGCGTTGGACGTAGTACATGTCGGAGCGCGCGGGCTTTCGAAAGCAACCTCCTGAGGGAGTTCACGAACACGACAGAACCACGGCGGCCCGACATGGGCCCTGAGCAAGATGACGCGAGGAAAGGAGACAGACCGATGAGAGCCACGAAGATGATCGCCCTGGCCGCGATGGTTGCAGTGCTCGCCGGAGCCGGAGTCGCCGGAGCGGCCGACTGGCAGAAGCTGGGCGGCAAGACCATCGCCTTCAAGGACGAGGCCAGCACCATCACGATCGAGACCAAGAGCGCGCCGGTGGGCGAGGTCAAGCTCAAGGTGAGCGGCACCTGGGTCCGCTTCACCAACCTGACGCTGAGCTTCTCGGACGGCAGCAGCCAGGTCATCGCCGACCGCATCGATGTCGAGCCCGGCCTGACCAGCGACCCGATCGCCATCGAAGGCGGTCCGAAGACCCTGACGAGCGTCGAGATCACCTGCGAGAGCGCGAACGCGGCGCGCGGCGGCCGCGCCACCATCGCCCTGCTCGGCGCCTGAGAACCCGCCGCACGTCCTTCCGCTCCGACCGCTGACCGACACGATGGGGACCGCCGCCGGCGGTCCCCATCGTCGTCAGAGCCTCCACCGTCCGTATGATGGGTCCGTCTGCCCGTGGGCATATCATCCTCAGGACACCCGCGTCAGACAATGGCTGGGCCACACGGGTAGACGGACCCATCATACGGACAGAGGAAGGGACCCGCGCCCGCTCGCTCGGGCCAGAAGCACCCTGGCGTCGCGAGCGCCCTCCGCGTCAGCGCCCGGCGGCGGCCCGGCGCCGCAGCTCCGCCGCCATCTCGCGCGCGCGGGCGGCCTGCGGGCTCGCGGAGCGCGTGGCGTAGGCCTCCAGGTACTCGGCCGCGCGCTGCGGGCGCCCGGCCTGGGCGTGAGCCAGGCCGAGGTTGTAGAGCAGCTCGTCGGCCCGCGGCCGGAGCGCGAGCGCCCGCTCCCAGGCCGCGATCCCGCCCTCGAGGTCGCCGGACTGGACCCGCGCCATGCCGAGGCCGTTCCAACCCTCGAAGGAGGCGGGGGCGCCCTCGACTCCCCGCTCCAGCAGCGTCCGGCCCTCGGCCACCCGGCCCCCGGCGAGGGCCAAAAGGCCGAGATTGACGGCGACCAGCGGGTTGTCGGGGTCGGCCTGGCGCGCCCTCTCGAACAGACTGCCGGCCTCGTCCCAACGCTGGCGCTGCGCCGCCAGCCGGCCGAGCGCGAGCAGCGCCTCCGGGTTCTGCGCCGCCGCCAGCCCTGCGAGCGCCTGCTCCGCCTCCTCCGGCCGCCCCGCGGCGAGCAGCACATCGGCGAGCGCGAGCGCGGGCCCGGGGCGCGGGTCGCCCACGGCCACCGCCGCTCGCGCCGCCGTCTCGGCCGCCGCGAGGTCTCCCTGGGCGAGCGCGATGCGGGCGAGCAGGACCCGGGCGAGAGCCGGGTCGTGGCCGGTCGCGAGCTGCGCGAGCTCCGCCGCTTCGGCGAGGCGGCCCGCGGGTGCGAGCAGCGACGCCGCGCTCAGGGCGAGGCGCGGCGACTGCCGGGTCGCCCGCAGGCCTTCCAGGTAGGTCGCCAGCGCGAGCTCGGGCCGCCCCGACCTTTGCAGCGCCTGGCCGCGGAGGTCCCAGGCGTCCTCGATTCCCGGATCGCCCGCCAGCACCTCGGCGAAGGCCGCGGCCGCGCCCTCCCAGTCGGCTCGCTCGAAGCGCCGATACGCCTCGCGGAGCTGCCGCAGGACCCCGACCCGGTCCTTCGGGTCGGGCAGGGCGGCGTCGTCCGCGATCACAGCGGAGCCGAGGTAGCCGAGGGCAGCGAGCCGGCGCCGGGTCTCGGCGTCCGCCGCGCCCGGCGGCGCGAGCTCCCGCTCCCACGCGCCGAGCCTCGCCGCCAGCTCGGCCGCCAGCTCGGGCTCGCGGCCGACGAGATCTGTGGTCTGCCCCGGGTCCGCCACGAGGTCGTAGAGCTCGGGCCGCGGCGCGCCGATGTACTGACTGTCGCCCACGATCACCGACGCGAGATCGCTCCAGCCGAAGTGGAGTCTCGGGAACACCGTCTCCGCGAAGATCGCCACCGCCCCGGGCTCGGGCGGCGCGGCGAGCAGGGAGCGCCCGGGAAGCGCCTCGTCGACGGCGAGGCCGAGGCCCTCGAGCACGGTCGGCGCGAGATCGACGAGCTGCACCGGGTGCGCGACCGAGGCCCCCGCCCGGGCGGCGCCCGGCAGCTTCAGGATCAGCGGCACCTGCAGGGTCGAGCGGTAGAGGAAGAGGCCGTGCTCGTCCTCGCCGTGCTCGCCGAGCCCTTCGCCGTGGTCGGAGAGGAGGACGATCAGCGCCCGGTCGTAGACGCCGAGCGCGCGGAGCTCGGCGATGAGATCGCCGACCACCGCATCGGCGGCCGCCACCTCGCCGTCGTAGGCCACGGCGTAGCGTGAGGCGAAGGGCTCCGGCGGCTGGTAGGGCGAGTGGGGCTCGAAGAGGTGGAAGAAGAGGAAGAAGGGGCCGCCGGCGGCCGACCGCAGCCACGGCCGCACGCGTTCGAGGGTCGCAGGGCCGGCGCGCTGGATCCCCTGCAGGCCGCGACCGGCCGCGACCTCGAGCTCGTCGTCGTAGAAGCCGAAGCCCTCACCGATCCCGGTCGCGCCGCGGAGGACGAAGGCCGAGACCGCGGCCCCGGTCGCGTAGCCGCGCTCCGCGAGCCGCTGCTGGAGCATGGGCGTGCGCGCGCCGCTCACGGTGTAGCCGAGGTTGTCGCGGACTCCGTGCGCCGGCGGCAGCAGCCCGGTCAGCAGGGAGACGTGGGCGGGCAGGGTCAGCGGCGCCGGCGTGTAGGCGCGCTCGTAGAGGATCCCGTCCCGCCGCAGGGCGTCGATCGCCGGCGTGTCGACGGCGCCGTAGCCGTAGGCCGGCAGACGGTCCGAGCGCAGGGTGTCGATCGAGATCAGCACCACCGGGGTGCCGTCGGCCAGGCGGCCGCTGTCCGCGCCGCGTCGGCAGCCGGCGACCACCAGCAGGCCGAGGCACAAAGCGGCCGCAGCGCGGCCGCGCCGCCCGATCATCCCCGCTCCCGCCCGTTCCCGGCGCGCCTACTCCCGGTAGCTCAGGAGCCCGCGGGCGACCTCGCCGTCCGGGTCCTCCGGCGCGAGCTTCAGGAAGGTCTCGAGATGGGCGCGGCCCTCGTCGGCGCGGCCCGAGTTGAAGAGCGCCACGCCGAGCATGAAGTGCGCCCGCGCGAGCTCCGGGTGCGCCTTGACGACGTAGCCGAGCTCGAAGGCCGCCGCCTCCGGCTCGTTGCCGTTGAAGAGCTCGGCCGCGTGCTCGAAGACGGTGGTCCCCAGCCAGTCGGGGTCGAGCTCGACCAGGCGGTCGAGGGCGGCGCCCGCGGCGGCCTTGTTGCCCGACAGCCGCGCGCCGTCGAAGGCGAGCTTGAGAGCCCGCGTGTTGTCGGGCTCGAGCTCGAGCGCCTTCGTCGCCATCGCGTAGGCCTCGGCCGGCGCGCCCTGCGTCAGGCTGATCTGCGCCAGCGCGAGGTGGGCCGGGACGTTCGTCGGGTCGAGCTCGATCACCTGCCTGAACTTGGACATCGCCTCGCCGCTGCGCTTGGCGTTGAAGGCCTCGACGCCCTCGTTGAAGATCCGCGCCGTGGCGTCGCCGAGGTCGCCGATCTCGCGCAGCGCCGCCGCCGCCTCCGCCGCCTTCTCCGTGTCGCCGGCGAGGCGGTAGGCCTCGAAGCGCAGCTGCATGGCGCGCACATCGGCGGGGTCGACGGCGAGCGCCGCCTCGGCCTCGACCGCGGCGCCGGCGTAGTCCTTGCGCACGAGAGCCACCACGGCGAGAGCGGTGTGGGCCGCCCCCAGCTCGGGGTCGATCGCCGCCGCCTCGCGGTACTTCGCGACCGCGGTGTCGAGGTCGCCGAGGTTCTGCGCCTCCACGCCTTCGTTGTAGGTCCGCACCGCGCGGTTGCCGCCGCCGCCGCCTGCCTCGGCACCGGCCTCGGCCTCGCCCGAACCGCCGGGCCGCAGCATCCACTCGACCTCCTGGGTGCCGCCGGCCATGACCTCCAGCGGTCCCTGTTGCGGCAGGTAGCCCGCCTTCTCGAGCCGCACCTCGTAGGCCTGCGTCGTGTCGGAGATGGCGAGCAGCGCCTTGCCCTTCTTGCTGGTGGTCTTGACGAGCTCGAAGCTGGGCATCGCCGGCGAGGTGACGGTGATCGTCACGTCCGGGATGGGCTGCCCGTCGGGGTCGACGATCTTCACCGACACGCGGCCCATCATGGCCTGCGCCGCGGCCTCCGGAGCCGCCAGAGCGAGCGCCAGCACCACCACCATCGCACCGAGCCCGTTTGCCTTCAGTCGCATGGAGCCTCCCTGCATCGCGTCTCCGGCCTGACGCCGGCCGAGCCCGGCCATGGTAGCAGACGCCGGGACCGCCCGGCGGCGCCGCGCGGCGCCGCACACAAAAAAGCCCCGGCGCCGGGCGCCGGGGCACGAGGTCACGATCCGGAAGTCGTCAGAAGCGGAGGCCGACCGAGAAGCGGACGGTCCGCGGCTGCTGGTAGTCCGCGGCGTTGCGCGGATCACCGCGTCCTCGTTGAACACGTTGATGACCTCGGGCTGCAGGAAGAGCTCGAGCTGGGTGCCGCCGAGGTTGAGGAAGAACGAGTAGTTGAGTGAGAGGTCGGTGCGGGTCACGTCGTCCCAGGTGTAGGCCCCGCGCTCCGAGTAGTAGTAGGTCGAAAAGCCGGGGCTGCCGGCGTAGCCGAGGTCGGCGGGGTCGCCGACGAAGGGCACGGCGTCGACCGAGCCGATCGCGCTGTAGGGCGAGCCCGAGAAGAAGTTCTGCAGCAGGCTGGCCGACAGGTTGTGGTGGGTCGAGGCGATGA
>JALOKS010000144.1 GCA_025456385.1 Thermoanaerobaculales bacterium
GCCCTCACCTCCGGTCGACGTGGGAGAAGACCTTCGCCTCGACCCCGAGCTCGTCGGCGATGAAGGCCAGGGCCTCGCGCAGGTCCGCGATCTCGAGCTGCGGCGGCACGCGCACGACCGCCGACATGGTGAAGAGCGGGGTGCCGCTCATCGGCGCCGCCACGACGTCCGTGGTCATGGTCTCGACGTTGATGCCCTGCTCCGCGAGGTAGCGGGCGACCTGGTGGATGATGCCGACGTGGTCGGCGCCGAGAACGGTGATGGCGCAGGCTGTGGCCGCGACCGGCTCGCCGTCCTCGGGCTCGCTGAGGCGGGTGTCGACGTCGTAGCGCGCGTAGTGCATCTCGGCCAGGGCCGTCCGCAGAGCCTCGATCCGCTCCCCGGGCGCGGTCACGAACATCAGCATGGCGAAGTCCCCGCCCAGCCGCACCATCCGGCTCGCCTCGACGTTGGCGTCGAAGCGGAGGAGGAGCGCGGTGATCTCGTCGAGGATGCCGACCCGGTCGCGGCCGGAGGCGGTGAGCACCAGCTGTTTGCGCATGCACGCTCCCCCGTTTCCTGAGGGCACCCTTCCATGGTAACCCGAGGGGACCGCCCGGCCGTACGCGCCGCAGCCGCCGGGAGGCTTCCCGGGGCGCCGATTCCGGAGTCCAAATCATGCCTACCCCTTTGAGTCAGGCCGGGTAGGCTGTCTGTGTCCTCTCGTTCGTAGGCGGGTCCTTCAGGGCCCGCCAACGTAGCTCCCAGGGCACTTCTCGCGCACCCTGAAGGGTGCGCCTACAGCACGTCAGACCGTCGTGTGCCCAAAACCATGCGCCCCGCCGTGACCTCACCTGGGGGGAGGGGCATGTTTCAGATTGTGTGGGCACGGCACACAAAAAAACGGCGCGGCCGGGCCGCGCCGTCAGGGATCTTGCGGTGTGGACTCAGCGGCTGAGCAGCTTGATCGAGCCGCTGAAGCTGCTCAAGGAGATCGACGGCCCGCCGGAGCCGATCGAGAAGCGGAGTTTCTTCTCCGGCGTGTACTGGCTGGTCTTCTTCGCCTCGGGCCCGAACTGGTTGCTGATCGTGCCCGAGAAGGTCTCGAGCTCGAAGGACGCCGGCGCTCCGGCGTCGGCGACGAGGGTGATGGAGCCGCTCATCGACTCCATGTCGATGCTGCCGGACGCGCCCGGAACCGCCTTGCAGGTGATTTCGCCGGAGACGGTCTCGAAGCTCCCGCCGCCGAGGGTGCCGCCCTCGACCAGGATCGATCCGCTGACGTTCTCGGCCTCGACCCGCCCCTGCGAGGAGCCGACGCGGATCGCACCGCTCACCGAGGCGAGCTCGGCGCCGTCCGGCGCGCTGGCGACGTCGATCGAGCCGCTCACGGTCTCGACGTCGAGCGCCTCCGGTCGGTCAGACACCCGAATGGCGCCACTGACCGACTCCAGCTCGACTGCGGCGCGCACGCCGCCGACCTCGATCGAGGCGCTCACCGTCTCGACCTCCAGCGGCGAGCCCTGGGGCACGCGGATCACGAGCTCGGTCTCGCTCGTGTGGCGACCGCGGAAGTTCTCCTCGTACTTGACCTCGATGCTGATCCCCTCACCGTCGCTCTCGACCTCGATCCCCTCGACCCCGTCGCCCAGGGTGCCGGTGATCTCGACCTCGGCCTGGTCCCAGCCGGTTATGACCAGGGACCCCGCGATGTTTTCGATCGAGACCGCCGCGCCGGGGGCGACCGGGTGCCGCTCGTTCACGGGCTGCGCCGCCGCCAGCGGGGCCGCCGCCGCCGCCGTCAGCAGTACCACGAGCACCAGCAGTCGCAGGTTCGTCCTCTTCATGTCATCCTCCCTGCCCGCCGCAGCGGGTCGTTGCTCACGTTCTCGATGGCAGCCGCGCCGCCCGCTCCAGGAGATCGACCTGACGGCGGTAGGCCGCCACCAGCTGCCGCTGCAGCAGCGCGTTGTCCGGGTCGGCGCCGAGCGCCTCCGCGATCCTCGCCATCGACTGGTCGATGAGCTCCAGGTTGGCCATCACGAGCGCGAAGGTCTCGGGGGCCAGCTGGTCCCGCCGCCGCTCCAGGATCTCGAGCAGGTCCCGGCGGGTGGTCGCGTAGTCGAGCACGCCGAGCGCGTCGAAGGACGCGAGCAGCGCCTCCGTCTCGATCGCTCCGGCGACCGGGGCCGCACTTGGGGCCGGCGCCGACGCGGTGAGGGCCTGCTGCCGGCCGGCCAGGTAGGCGCCAACCACCGCCGCCGCCGCGAGCAGGACCGAGGCCGCCACCGCGAGCTCGCGGCGGCCGAAGCGCCCGCGCGCCACGCGGGCCGCGTCGAGGCGCGCGGCGACGCCGGGCCACAGGTCCCGCTCCGGCTCGAGGGTCTGCGGCAGCTCGGCGATGCGGGCCGCGAGCCCGGCCGCCTCCGCGAGCTCGGCGGCGCAGTCCGGACAGCGCTCGAGGTGGCTTTCCGCCTCCCGGGCCTCGGCGGAGCTCAGCCGCCCGTCGAGAAGATCGTCGATCCGCAGCTTCACATCATTGCAGTTCATGGTGCGAGAGCCTTTCGCAGGATTCGCCGCGCCCGGTGCAGCTGGGCCTTCGAGGTGCCGACGGCGATGCCGGTGAGGCGCGCGATCTCCTCGTGCCTGAAGCCCTCGACATCGTGGAGCACGAAGACCTCGCGCGCGCGGTCCGGGAGCGCGCCGATCGCGCGCTCGAGATCGATGGCCTCCCCGGGGCTGACCGTCGTGACGGCCCGCTCGGGCTCCGCCGCTTCGGGCGGGGCGCTGCCGCGGGCGCGGCTCGAGGCGCTGCGCCGGTGGCCGAGGACGACGTTGACGGTCACCCGGTGCAGCCAGGTCGAGAACGCGCTGGCGCCGCGGAAGGACGGCAGCTTCTGCCAGGCGCGCACGAAGCTCTCCTGGACCAGCTCCTCGGCGAGGTGGCGGTCGCCGGACATCCGCAGGCAGAGGGCGTAGACGCGGCCCACGTTGGCCCGGTACAGCTCCTCGAAGGCCTGCACATCGCCCGCCGCAGCCCGGGCCACCAGCCCCGGCACTCCGAAGCCGGCCTCGCGCGGGGCCGCCATCAGGTTCGGGAGGGTGCAGCCGTCCGCTGCCGGTGCGATCGCCGTCGGTGCCACGCCCTATGAGATACCGGGGCCCGGAAAATGGTTGCAGGGGCCGCCCCCAGCCGGCCCGGGTGCGGGCTCGCCCGCGAAACGGTGCGGGAATCTCGCTCCCGCCGCCGCGGTTTGCGGCTGCAGGGAGGCGGTCGATGGACGACTCGAAAGCGACCACGCGCGGGGTGGAGGTCTCGGTGCAGGCGAGCTTCGTGGCCGAGCGCTCGCAGCCGGCACTGGGCCGCTGGTTCTTCGCCTACCGGATCCGGATCGCCAACCGCGGCGAGGTGCCGGTGCAGCTCCTCACCCGTCACTGGGTGATCACCGACGCCCACGGCAACGTCGAGGAGGTTCGGGGTCCCGGCGTGGTCGGCGAGCAGCCGCACCTGGCCCCCGGCGAGGCCTTCGAGTACACCTCGTTCTGCCCTCTCACCACCCCCTTCGGGACCATGGAGGGGAGCTACGAGATGGTCACCGACAACGGCGAGCGCTTCTGGGCCGCGATCGGCCGCTTCACGCTCAGCGAGCCCCTGGCGGTGAACTGAGGCCCCCCGCCCCCTCACGCGCCGAGCCCGCGCAGCTCGAGAGCCCGGCAGATGAGGTCGGCGGCGCCCGGGGGCCCGAAGCGCGCCGCGTCGATGACGAGGTCGTAGTTGGCGGCGTCCGCGGGATCGCAGTGGAAGTGGCGGCGGACGAAGTCCGTTCGGCTGCGGTCGAGCTCGTCGAGCCGCGCCCCCGCCGACTTCTCGTCGAGACCCTCGCGCGCGGCGAGCGCCGCGAGCCGCTGCGTGCGCGGGGCCACGACGCGCACCCGGAGCCCGAACTCGGGCGGCAGCACGAGGTTGGCGGCCCTGCCGACGATGACGACCGGGCCCGCATAGGCCGCCAGGGCGATGCCCCGGCTCAGCATCGAGACGTAGGAGTCCTGGAGGACGAGTCGTGAGGCGAAGAGGTTGAGGAGGGTTTCCGAGAACCAGTTGACCCGCGTCTCGTCCATCAGCTCGAGCAGCCGCGGCGCGAGCTCGAGGTTCTTCGCCAGTCCCTGCACGAGCTCGCGATCGAGCACCGGCCACCCCAGGCGCTCGCTGACCAGCCTCGCGACCTCGGCGCCACGGGACTCCGCCTCGCGCGAGATCGTCACGTAGGGGCCGAGCGCCGGCTCCCGGGCCGGCTCGGCCTCGGAGGCCGCGCGCTCCAGGAGGCTCTGGAAGCGCATCCGAAACTCGGCCGGTTCGGCGGCGACAGCGGCGAGTGTCCTGCTCATGGTCCGACCCTCCCACCTCCAAGATATGGCCCCGAGCAGCCGTGCGCCAGCGCCCGCCGGCTGCCCCGGTTCCACCCTCAGAGCCCGACTCTTGTGTACAATGGCAGCAGCGCTTCGAGGACAGGCAACGGATCGCGGGAGCGACCCCACGCCCGCAGGCCCGGCGGGTGGGCGCCGGTCGCGAGCCCCGCGGCCCGGCGCTCGTGCGGACGGAGAGGCGGCGTGATCGGCCGGACGATTTCCCACTATCAGGTCCTCGAGCGGCTCGGCGGCGGCGGCATGGGTCTGGTCTACCGGGCGCGCGACACGCGGCTCGACCGCGACGTGGCCCTCAAGTTCCTGCCCCGCGAGTGGAGCCACGAGCCGCAGCTGCGCGAGCGCTTCTCGCGCGAGGCGCGCGCGGCCTCCGCCCTCGACCATCCCCACATCTGCACCGTCTTCGACGTCGGCGAGACCGAGGAGGGTCAGCTCTACATCGCCATGGCCTACTGCCCGGGGCGGACGCTCAAGCAGCTGATCCTCGAGGGCCCGCTGCCGGTCGACCGCGCTCTCGGCTATGCGATCCAGATCGCCGGGGCCCTCGAGCGCGCGCACGAGGCCGCGATCGTCCACCGCGACATCAAGCCCGCGAACATCCTCGTCAACGATCACGACGAGATCAAGATCGTCGATTTCGGCCTCGCCAAGCTCGCCGGCGACGCCGCCGTCACCCGCGAGGGCTCGGTGATCGGCACGCCGGCCTACATGTCGCCCGAGCAGGTCAACGGCGAGGAGGTGGACGGCCGCAGCGACCTGTGGGCCGTGGGCGCTGTGCTCTACGAGATGCTCACCGGGCGCCGCGCGTTCCCGGCCGACCACGAGCAGGCCGTGCTGCTGTCGATCCTCGAAAGCGACCCGACGCCCCTCGACACCGTCCGCCTTGCTGTCCCGGCCGAGGTCGCGCGGATCGTGCGCAGATGCCTCAAGCGCGACCTCGGGCAGCGCTACCAGTCCGCCGCGGAGCTGCTCGCCGACCTGCGGAGGGTGCGCGGCGAGTCCTCACCCGCCGAGCTCGTCACCCAGTCCCTGCCCACGGCGCCTCGGATGCGCAGACGCCGTTTCCTCCGCCACCGCCTCCTGCCAGCGGCGGCCGCGGCGGCGGCGGTGGTGGTCGCCGCGAGCCTCTACCCCACCTTCGACCGACAGCAGGTACGCCACGTGCTGGTCCTGCCTTTCGACTGCCAGACCGCCGGCGACGAGACCACCGCCCTCTGCGGAGGGCTCCTCGAGGTGGTCACCAACCGCCTGACGGCTCTGCGCCAGTACCAGGACACGATCTCGGTCGTGCCGGCCAGCGAGGTGCGATCGCAGCTGGTCCAGAGCGCCGACGAGGCGCACCGCATCTTCGGGGTGGACCTGGTGCTGACCGGCGGCGTGCAGCGCCAGGGCGGCGACCTCCGGGTCTCGCTGCAGCTCGTCGACGCCGACAAGCTGCGGCAGATCGGCTCGCGCCTGGTCACAGCGACGGGCGAGTCCGACTTCGTCATCCAGGACCAGGTGGCCGAGGTCGTCGAGGAGCTGCTCGACATCGAGCTCACCGCGATGCAGCGGCGGACGATGGCGGCGGGCGGAACCGCCAAAGCCGAGGCCGCGCTCAAGCTGCTGGAGGCGCGCGGGGCGGTCGGCCCGAACCCGACGCCGAGCGAGCTCGGTCGGGCGGCGGAGCTGTTCCGCTCCGCGCTCGACATCGACCCCTTCTACGCCGACGCCATGGTGGGCCTGGTGGAGGTGTGCCTGCAGCGCAACGAGGTCGAGCACGACCCGATCTGGCTGGAGCACGGGCTGTCCTACGCCGAGCGGGCGATCGAGCTCCAGCCGAGCCTGCCGGCCGCCCACTTCGTCGCCGGCCGCTGCGCACAGCGCCTGCGCGCGCACGAGGCGGCAGCCGCACGCTTCGAACGGGCGCTCGAGCTCGATCCCCTCGACCTCGATGCCCACCTCGAGCTGGCGGCAAGCTACGAGGATGCCGGTGAGCCCGGGCGGGCCGACGCCGCCGTCGACCGCGCACTCCGCACCGGTCCGGACGACTGGCTCACCCACTACCGGATCGGCCGCTTCTTCTACTTCGAGCGGCACGATCCGCGGCGGGCCGTGCCGTACTTCGAAAGGGTCGTCGAGCTGATCCCGGACAGCAGCATCGGCTTCAGCGCCCTCGGCGGCTGCCAGCTCGAGCTCGGCGAGATCGCCGAGGCGCGCAGCAACCTCGAGCGCGCGGCCGCGATCGGCTCCCGCTACGACGCCTTCGCCAACCTCGCGACCCTCGAGTTCTACGCGGGGCGCTACGACCGCGCGGCCGAGCTCTACCGGCGGGCGCTCGAGCTCGACGACGGCGACTACCTGGTGTGGAACAGCCTCGGCGAGGCCCTCCGCTTC
>JALOKS010000462.1 GCA_025456385.1 Thermoanaerobaculales bacterium
TTCGTGGCGCTGCCGCCGTCGCCGCTCGAGTGCGCGGAGTCCCTGGAGCAGCTGCGGGCGCTCGAGAACGGCATTCCGATCCTGGTGCTGGACGCGCCGCACCCGGCCTACGGCGTCGACACTCCGGAGGACCTCGAGCGGGTCGCCGGAATCCTGGCACACCAGCGGCAGCTGGGGAACTGACGAGGGAGGGGGCGATGGCCACCAAGTACGTGTTCGTGACCGGCGGCGTGGTGTCGGGGCTCGGGAAGGGGATCTCGGCGGCCTCGCTGGGCGCCCTGATGGAGGCCCACGGCTACTCGGTGACCATGCTCAAGGTCGACCCCTACGTCAACGTCGACCCCGGCACCATGTCGCCTTTCCAGCACGGCGAGGTCTTCGTCACCGACGACGGCGCCGAGACCGACCTCGACCTCGGCCACTACGAGCGCTTCACCTCGGCCTCGATGGCGAAGAAGAACAACTTCACCACCGGCAAGATCTATTCGTCGGTGATCGAGAAGGAGCGCCGCGGCGACTACCTCGGCAAGACGGTGCAGGTGATCCCCCACATCACCGACGAGATCAAGGACAACATCCGCGCCGTCGGCGGCGACGTCGACTTCGTGATCGTCGAGATCGGCGGCACCGTCGGCGACATCGAGTCCCTGCCCTTCCTCGAAGCCATCCGCCAGTTCCGCGCCGACGCCGGCCGCGGCAACGTCCTCAACATCCACCTCACCCTGGTGCCCTACATCAAGGGCTCGGACGAGCTCAAGACCAAGCCGACCCAGCACTCGGTGAAGGGCCTGCTCGAGATCGGGATCCAGCCCGACATCCTGCTCTGCCGCTGCGACCGGCCGCTGCCCGCGGAGCTGCGCAACAAGATCGCCCTCTTCTGCAACGTCGAGTCGCGGGCGGTGATCCCGGCTCAGGACGCCGACACCATCTACGACGTGCCGCTCAAGCTCGCCGCCGAAGGCCTCGACGAGATCGTCCTCGAGCTCCTCAACCTGCCCCGCGGGCAGCGCGACCTCAGCCGCTGGCGGCAGGTCGTCGACGCGGTGCGGGGTGCGACCGAGGAGGTTTCGGTCGGCATCGTCGGCAAGTACGTCGACCTCGCCGACTCCTACAAGTCGCTCAACGAAGCCCTCATCCACGGCGGGCTCGCGAACGGCGTCAAGGTCAACCTGAGGTTCATCGACTCCGAGGACCTCGAGGGCTCGGGCTACCCCGGTCAGCTCTTCGAGGTCGACTCGATCCTGGTGCCGGGCGGCTTCGGCAAGCGCGGCATCGAGGGCATGATCCGCGCCATCGAGTTCGCGCGCGGCCGCAAGATCCCCTTCTTCGGCATCTGCCTCGGCCTGCAGACCGCGATCGTCGAGTTCGCGCGCAACGTCTGCGGCCTCGCCGGGGCCCACTCCACCGAGTTCGTCAACCAGCCGCCGTACAAGGTGATCTACAAGATGCGCGAGCTCGTCGGCGTCGACCAGATGGGCGGCACGATGCGCCTCGGCAAGTACCCCTGCCGGCTCACCCCGGGCACGCGCGCGTGGAAGGTGTACGGCGGCGACGAGGTCTGGGAGCGGCACCGCCACCGCTACGAGGTCAACCCCGAGTACGTGCCGCTCTTCGAGGAGAAGGGCCTGGTGGTGAGCGGCAAGTCGCCCGACCGGATGTTCGTCGAGGTCATCGAGCTGCACGACCACCCCTGGTACCTGGCCTGCCAGTTCCACCCCGAGTTCAAGTCGCGCCCGTATGCGCCGCACCCGATCTTCCGCTCCTTCGTCGCCGCGGCGGTCGACTACCACCGTCAGCGGAAGGTCGACACGGCCGACAGCGACGGGGCGGCGCACGAGATCGAGCACGCGGCGCCGGGCATCGAGGGCACCCAACAGGAGGCTGTCACTGCGTCGCAACACGCCTGATCCGCCCGCCCGACCTGATACGAGATACGAGATACGAGATACGAGACCGCCCACCCGCCCGGATTCGAGATCCGAGATTCAAGGCCGCCCGCCCCCCATTGACATCTGGGTCCAAAGACCTATGCCTTGCCGCATCTCGCATCTCGCATCTCGCATCTCGCATCTCGCATCTCGCATCTTGCATCTTGCACCCTGACCGCAGCCTCCAACTGCTACACTTGCGGCGATGTCGGACTACACTTGCGCCGATGTCGGTTCACGGCTTCGACCTCGCTCCCGGCCTCCGCATCGGCGGCGGCGCGCGGCCGGTCTACCTGCTCGGCCCGTGCGTGATCGAGTCGCGCGACTTCGTGCTCGAGGCGGCCGGCAGGGTGCGCGAGGTCGCCGACCGGCACGGCGTGCCGGTGGTTTTCAAGGCCTCCTTCGACAAGGCGAACCGCTCCGCCGAGGCGGGCTTCCGCGGCCTCGGCGAGGAGGCGGGCCTCGAGGCCCTGGCCGAGGTGCGGCGCGCGACGGGCCTGCCGGTGATGACCGACGTCCATCTCCCCGAGCAGGCGGCGCGGGCCGCTTCGGTGGTCGACGTGCTGCAGGTGCCTGCCTTCCTCTGCCGGCAGACCGACCTCCTGCACGCCTGCGGCGCGACCGGGTTGCCGGTCAACGTCAAGAAGGGCCAGTTCCTCGCCCCCGAGGACACCGCCCATGCGGTCGAGAAGGTGGCGGCGACGGGCAACCGGAGGGTGCTGCTCACCGAGCGCGGCACCAGCTTCGGCTACCACAATCTGGTCGTCGACTTCCGCGGCCTGCCGGTCATGCGCCGCTTCGCGCCGGTCGTTTTCGATTGCACCCACTCCCTGCAGCTGCCTGGCGGCCTCGGCCACGCCACCGGCGGCGCGCGCGAGTTCCACCCCTACCTCGCCCGGGCGGCGGCGGCGGCCGGGGTGGACGGCTTCTTCATCGAGGTCCACCCCGATCCGCCGCGGGCGCTCTCGGACGCCACCACCCAGCTCGGCTTCGACGAGCTCGACCGCCTGATCGGCCAGCTCGAGGCGGTGACGGCGGTGCTGCGGGAGGCCGCGCCGTGAGCCGCGAGATCGCCCGCCAGGTCCTCGCCACCGAGGCCGAGGCGATCCGCAACCTGATGGACCACCTCGACGGGAGCTTCGACCGCGCGGTGGAGATGATCGCCTCCTGCCCGGGCCGGGTGGTGTGGACCGGCATGGGCAAGTCCGGGATCATCTGCCGCAAGATCGCCGCCACCATGAGCTCGACCGGCACGCCGTCCCTGTTCATGCACCCTGCGGAGGCGATCCACGGCGACCTCGGCATGGTCAAGCCCGACGACCTGGTGGTCGCGGTGTCGCAGTCCGGGACCACCGACGAGGTGATCGAGCTGCTGCGGATGCTCAAGCGGCTGGGCGTGTGCCTGATCGCCATGACCTCGAACCCCGCTTCGCCTCTCGCCCAGGGCGCCGACCTCCACCTCGACCTCGGGGTCCGCCGCGAGGCCTGCCCGTGGAACCTCGCCCCGACCGCCTCGACGACCGCGAGCCTCGCCCTCGGCGACGCCCTGGCGATGGCGGTGGCGGTGCGCAAGGGCTTCCGCGAGGAGGACTTCGCCCGCCTCCACCCGGGCGGCCGCCTGGGCAAGCGCTTCCTCAAGGTGCGTGAGCTCATGCACGCGGGCGAGGCGGTTCCCCGGGTCGAAGCCTCCGCGGCGATGAAGGACGTGATCTACGAGATGAGCCGCAAGGCTCTCGGGATGACCACGGTCCAGGACGGGTCCGGCCGCCTGCTCGGCGTCATCACCGACGGCGACCTGCGCCGCCTGATGGAGCGCGACCCGGACCCGATGGCGCGCTCGGCGGCCGAGGTCATGCACGCGGGCGGAGTCTGCATCGGCCCCGACGAGCTCGCCACCGCAGCGCTCAAGCTGCTCGAGGAGCGGCGCATCACCTCGCTGATGGTCTGCGACGGCGACGGGCCGCTGCAGGGCGTACTGCACCTGCACGACCTGTGGGGAGTGGGGCTCTTTTAGAATTCGGAATGATGAATTCGGAATTCGGAATTCCCGTCCGCCCTCTCGTTCGCCGAGACGATTCGTCGGTGTGGTGGGTGGCATTCCGAATTCCGAATTCCGAATTCCGAATTCGACCGTGAGGTCATATCTTCAATGCGGCTTACTATCCTCACCACCGGCGGCACGATCGACAAGACCTACGACGAACGCGCCGGCAGCCTGCGCAACACGCGTTCGGTGCTCGACGAGATCCTCGGCTCGCTG
>JALOKS010000145.1 GCA_025456385.1 Thermoanaerobaculales bacterium
GGTCGCTAAGGGCCACCGGCTGCGCACGAAGACCGACACCGAGGTCATCCCCCACCTCTACGAGGAGCACGGCGCCGACCTCGTCGATCGCCTCAACGGGATGTTCGCCTTCGCGGTCTGGGACGAGCCGCGGCGACGGTTGCTGCTGGCCCGCGACCGCGCCGGCGAGAAGCCGCTCTTCTACTGGAGCGACGGCAAGGAGCTGGTCTTCGCCTCCGACCTGCGGGCCTTCCTGGTCCACCCCCGGGTGCCCAGGTCCCTCGACCCGGTGGCGCTCCGCCGCTACCTCACCCACGACTACGTCCCCGCCCCGTTGAGCCCGCTCGCCGGGGTGCGCAAGCTGCCGGCCGGCCACCTCCTGATCGCCGAGGACTGCCGGGTGAGCGTCCGCCGGTACTGGGACCTCGCCGATCGCTCGCCCGCCGCAGCGCCGCCGACCTCGCCGACGAGCTCGACCGGCGCATCGGCCTCGCCGTGCAGCGGCGCAGCCGCTCCGACGTGCCCTTCGGCCTCTTCCTCTCGGGGGGCATCGACTCGTCGACGGTGCTCGCCCACCTCGCCGAGCAGCAGGGCGAGGGCGTGCCGGTGTTCTCCATCGGCCACCACGACAAGGGCTTCGACGAGGCGAGCATGGCGGAGATCACCGCCCGCCACTTCAAGGCCGACTTCAACCAGCTCATTCTGGGCGAGTCCGAGCTCGCCGACGGCCTGCGGCGGGTCGGGCCGGGCCTCGGCGAGCCGCTCGGTGATGCCTCGACCATCCCCAGCCACCTGCTCGCCCTTTTCGCGCGGCAGAAGGTCAAGGTGATCCTGTCGGGTGAGGGCGCCGACGAGCTCTTCGCCGGCTACCCGACCTACCTCGGCAACCGGGTCGCGGAGATCTACAACCGGATCCCGCGGCCGCTCACCAGGGCTGCGGTGAGGACCGCCCTCGCGCTGACCCCGGTGTCGATGGGCAACATCGGCCTCGACTACCTGCTGAGCCGCTTCGTGTCCGCCGCCGAGCAGGACCTGGTGGAGCGCCACCACACCTGGTTCGGGTCGTGCTCGCCCGCCGTGCAGCGGGCGGTGCTGGCGCCGCGAGTGCTCGAGGCCGTCGCCGGCGACGACCCCTTCGCCTCGGCGCGCGGGCGCCTCGCCGGGCGTGAGCTCCCCGACAACCTGTCCCGGCTGCTCTACATGGACTTCACGATGTACCTGCAGGACGACCTCCTGACCAAGGTCGACCGCGCGACCATGCTCGCCTCGCTCGAGGCGCGGGCGCCATTCCTCGACCACGAGCTCGCCGAGTTCGTTGCCGGGCTGCCGTCGCGGCTCAAGCTGCAGGGCACGACCACCAAGGCCATCCTCCGCCGCACCGTGCGGCGCCGCCTGCCGGCCGAGATCCTGAGCCGCCGCAAGCGCGGCTTCAACATCCCCTTCTCGAAGTGGCTGCTGCACGGCCTCGGCGGCGAGCTCCGGCAGCGCTTCGCCGCCGAGCGGGTCGAGGCGCGGGGCCTGTTCAACCCGGCGGGCATCGCCACCCTGCTCGACGAGCACCTGGCGCAGCGGGCCGATCACCGCAAGCCGCTCTTCACCCTGCTCGCCTTCGACCTCTGGTGCGACGCCACCTTCGGCGAGGGCGCACGGGTGCCGCTCGCCGAGCCCGCGGGGGTCTCACCGTGAAACCGGCCCGCGGCGTGCTCCTCCTGGCCGCGGTCCTGTTCCTGGCCAATCTCTGGGCCTACGACCTGTGGGCCCCCGACGAGCCCTTCTTCGGCGAGGGCGCCCGCGAGATGGTCGCCGACGGCCAGTGGCTGGTCACCCACGTCAACGGCACCGTCAACACCCACAAGCCGCCGCTCTTCTTCTGGCTCATCGCCCTCCTGTCGCTGCCGTTCGGCCGCGTGACCTCGCTCACCGCGCGGCTGCCGTCGGCGCTCGCATCGCTGGGCACGGTGGCGATGGTGCTGCGCCTCGGCCGCCGTTGGTCGTCGGAGAAGACCGCCGTGCTCGCGGCCTTCATCCTCGCCACCTCCTACATGTTCTGGGACAAGGCGCGCACGGCGCAGATCGACGCCGTGATGTGCGCGCTGATCTGGGTCGCGCTGTGCGCCTTCCTCGCCTGGCGCGCAGACGAGGTCGCAGGGCTGCGGGCCGGCCTCGTGTTCTGGGGGGCCGGAGCCCTCGCCGTGCTCGCGAAGGGCCCGGTCGGCATCCTGCTGCCGCTCGGCATCGCCCTCCTGGCTCTGGCCTTCGACCGCGATCTCGGGAGCTGGCGGCGCTTCGCGCCGCTCGCGGGGCCGCTGCTGTTCGCGGTCATCTGCGGTGCCTGGGTGACCGCCGCGACCCTGTGGGGGCCCGCCGAGTACTCGGTGTGGGGCGCCCTCCGCGAGCACTTCGTCGACCGCGGCATTCACGGCATGCACCACGCGCAGCCGTGGTGGTACTACGCCAAGGTGCTGCCGCCGCAGCTCCTGCCCTGGACCTTCCTGCTCCCGGGCGCGCTCGTCCTCGCCTGGCGGCGGCGCGACCGCCTCGACCGCTTCCTGCTGGTCACGGTTGTCTTCATCGTCCTCTTCTTCACGGTCTCGACCGAGAAGCGGACCCTGTACGTGCTGCCGGCCGTCCCGGCCTTCGCGCTGCTCACGGCCCGTTTCGTGGGCGCGCTCGTCAGCTGGGAGCAGGGCCCCGCCATGTCCCGCCGCTGGCTCACCGCCGGCCAGTCGATCCTCGGCGGCCTCTTCTGCCTGCTCGGCGCCGCCGCACCCTTCGCCGCGGCGCGGGTCGAGGAGCTGCCGCCGTGGGTGCTGTGGGTGCTCGCCGCGCTGCTCCTCGCCGCCGGCGTGGCGACCCTGGTCGCGGTCGCCCGCACGCAGCTGCTGCGCGCCGCGCTGGCGCCCGCGGTGGGCGTGGCCGCGGCCTACCTCGTGGTCGCCGTCGCGGTCTTCCCGATGGCCGACGCCTTCAAGTCGGGCCGGGAGTTCGCGGTCGCCATCCGGCAGGCCGTCGACCGCTGGCAGCCGGAGGAGCAGCGGGTGCTCGCCCTCGACATCGGCAACCTGACGGACAGCTACGCCTTCTACTCCGACGGGGTCTACTTCATCCGCACCAACGAGGTCGCCGACCTCGCGGACTACCTCGCGCAGGACCCTCGGGTGCTGGCGGTCGTGAACACCGCGCGTCTCGAGGAGCTGCCACCCGAGCTGCGGCAGCGGCTCGAGCTCCTCGCCACCACCCGCGGCAGCCGCCGCGCGGTGGCGCTGATCGCGAACGGGCCGGTGACGAGGTGAGGGTTGCAGGCCTTCTGGCCGCACCTCTCCGAAGCTTTCGACCCTTCATCTCGTAACCCTCAGCCCTTGACCTCGTGACCCCGTAACCCAAGCTCTCGAGCATTCTGCGCGTGCGACGGATGCTCGAAGCTCGCTCCCGACGCGACCTCTGGACTCCCGACCCAGCGGCCGCATCGGCGACGCCGAGCGCCGTCGCAGCCGCTATACTGCCGTCATGGAGTCAGTTGCCGATACCATCCGAGGCGACCGTGAAGCTGACGAAGCGGCGATGAGCCCCGCCGAGCGGGTCGAGCTCGCCCTCCGTCTGGGAGATCACGACCGCGAGATCTTCCGGCGCGCTCAGGGCATGAGCGACGAGGAGGCGCTTCGCGAGCTGCGCCGCCGTCGCCAGCTCGGCCGGGAACCGTGCAGCTTTCTCGAGGTCGAGCCGTGACCCTGTTGGCCGAGGTCGTGGCCTGCCTCCAGCGCGGAGGGTCGCCGTTCGCCATGATCGGAGCCACGGCCATGGCGGTGATCGGGGCCAGCCGGTCGACCCAGGACCTCGACCTGCTGACCACTGACCGCGCCGTACTCAAGGCCGCATTCTGGTCCTCCCTCGAGGCTCGCAACGCGACCGTCGAGATCCGGTGGGGTGATATCCAGGACCCCCTCGCCGGCGTGGTCAGGGTGGCGCGTGAGGGTGATCGACCCGTCGACGTGATCGTCGGCGAGGGGCCGTGGCAGGAGCGCATCCTCGCCGACGCGTCCTCGCGAAGGGTGGCTGACGTCGATGTGCCTGTTGTGGATGAGGTCGGCCTGGTGCTCCTCAAGCTCTACGCGGGCGGGCCACAGGATCGGTGGGACATCGAACAGCTCCTGACTCAAACAGCAGATCGGGACGAGCTCGAGCGAGGTGTCGGAGCACGGGTAGCCGGTCTCCCGAGCCGTTGCGGAAGTCTCTGGCGCCGGATCACCCGGTCACCGTGACGCCGAAGGCGTCTCACACGACACGTCCACATGAGCGGCTCGGTCGGCGCCGCCCTGAGATTGCGGCGTCGAAGGTGTCGCGCCGGACCTTCAATCCGCGGCGGCCGCCGCGACGTGGCGCTGATCGCGAACGGGCCGCTGAAGAGGTGGAGGGGTGAAGACGTGAGGGACTGAAGGCGGGTTGCCCGCACCTCCTCGAACCACCTGACCCTCAACCACGTAACCTCCTAACCCTTGGCCTCCTGACCCAAGCTCTCGAACATCCTGCGTCTGCGAATGGTGCTCGAAGGCCGCAGCGCCCCGCCGGTCTGCGGAGCGCCGGTGTGGCTGAGATGCTCGCTGGTACACTGACCGCAATGAGTGAACCCGAGGATCCGACCGCGTCTGAGGTTTCCGAGGAGCGGAGCGTCAACCCAGGCGGCCTGCCTGTTGCAGCCGACGCCGGCGACCTCGATCTGATTCGCTGGTGCCTCTCGTTGTCGCCCGATGAGCGTCTCGCGGCCCTTCAGGATTTCGTCGACACCTTCTGGACTCCGGCCCATGGCTGAGGACCGGAGTGCCAGTGTTAGTGATAGGATTCCGCACGATGGGACTGGACCCGCACCCGCCTCGCGACGCCGACGCGGAGAGCCGACCGCGCTCTCACACCGTGGAGATCGCTCCCGTCACGATGACCGTGGCCTGTCCCGAGGGTTACGACGGCACCTGCCTGCGCCCGCTCGGCCTCTGCGAGCTCGGCGGCAGCTGCGAGGTGTGCTGGTACCGCCCCGACCACCCGCGGTTCCGATCGCGCTCCTGAGCCCGCACGAACTCACGTGCGTGCAAGGGGATTGACCCACCGCAGTCCCGGAAAGCGCGAGAAGTCGGCGTCGTTCGAGTGCAGCTCCGCCTGGTTCTCGATCGCGATCGCCGCGAGATGGGCATCGGTGGTCAACCGCCCCGAGGCCCGGGCGGCCCGCATGATCGCGCTCATGATGTCGAGATGGCGCGGCCCGGGCACCACGGCGTGGGACTGCGGACGCTCGAGCCAGCTTCGGACGTGGCCGAGTGCTTCCTCGGGCTCCATCGGATCGACCAGCACCACGCGGCTGGTCATGACGCGGATGAAGCCCAGGACGACGACCCACGGGATGCCGACCGCCTGCTGTGATGAGAGACAGTCTTCCCACCACTCCCGCGCCTCGTCGTGGTGGGGTGCGTCGCGGTTGTAGGCATAGGCCAGAAGGTTGATGTCGGGGACGATCACGGTTCGTGGACCCGTGAGCTGCCCTGCCCCTGCAACTCCTCCATCTCGAGGTCGTCGTAGAGCTGGTTGAGCTTCGTCGGGTCGATGCCGGCTCTGAACCCGCGCGCCTCGGCCTGGACCGCAAAGCGCGGCAGATCGGGTTCCGGCGGGTTGCCGACGTTCAGCCCCCTTCGGATCGCCTCGTTCACCACCTCTTTGAAGCTGCGATCCGTGCTGCGGGCGAGCCTCTTGAGCTGGCGCGCCACATCGTCGTCGAGAGTCAAGGTCGTTCTCATTGAAACATCATGATGTTTCATGTTAATGATGTCAAGATGCCTCAAGGCCCACCACTGGACGAAACGACCTCGGTGCCCTTCATCCGGCCGCGCGACTCCGCCCGGGATTCCGACACCCATCGACCGGGAGACGGATGGGACCGAGATGGACGACAGCACCTGGGACGTCAGGGCGGTCGAGGTCGGTCACCGGGCGCCGGCGGCTCCGCTCCGGCTGCCCGGGGGTGGCTGGCGTCGGTCGCCGTTCGGTTCGAGAGCGACCCCACGAAGACGCAGCGCATTGCCGATCACCGACACCGAGCTGAAGCTCATGGCCGCCGCCGCGATCATCGGCGACAGCAGGATGCCGAAGAACGGGTACAGCGCGCCGGCCGCGATCGGCACACCCAGGGAGTTGTAGACGAAGGCGAAGAACAGGTTCTGCCTGATGTTGCGCATGGTGGCCCGGCTGAGGCGGCGGGCGCGGACGATGCCGCGCAGGTCGCCCTTGACCAGGGTCACGCCGGCTGCCTCCATGGCCACGTCGCTTCCGGTGCCCATGGCGATGCCGACCTCTGCCCGGGCGAGCGCCGGGGCGTCGTTGATGCCGTCGCCGGCCATGGCCACCGTCCGTCCCCGGTTCTGGAGATCGACGACGGCGGCGGCCTTCTGGTCGGGAAGCACCTCGGCGAGGACGCGGTCGATGCCGAGCCGGCGGGCGACGGCCTCGGCGGTGGTGCGGCTGTCGCCGGTGAGCATCACGACCTCGATGCCCTCCTCACGGAGGCTGCGGATGGCCTCGGGCGTGCTCTCCTTGACAGGATCCGCGACCCCCAACAGCCCGGCCACCAGGCCGTCCACCGCCACGAACATGACGGTCTGCCCCTCCGCCCGCAGCTCTTCGGCCCTGCTCACGGCCGACTCCGGCAGCTCGGCGCGGTCTGCCATCAAGGCGAGGTTGCCGACCGCCACTACCCGGCCGGCGACCGTCCCGACGACACCCCGGCCGGTGATCGACTCGAAGCTGTCGGCGTCGTCCGGCTCGAGGCCGCGCTCGGCGGCCCCCCCGACGACGGCCTCCGCCAGCGGGTGCTCGCTGCCGCGTTCGAGCGACGCGGCCAACTGCAGGAACGTGTCGCCGTCCCCTCTCCCGACGGGCGTCACGCTGGCCAGGCGCGGCCGGCCCTCGGTGAGGGTGCCGGTCTTGTCGACCACCAGGGTGTCCACGTCCCGCATGACCTCGATGGCCTCCGCGTCCCTGAACAGAACGCCGCACTCCGCCCCCTTGCCCGT
>JALOKS010000146.1 GCA_025456385.1 Thermoanaerobaculales bacterium
AGCAGGCCGACCGCGATCCGATAGCGGCCGGACTCCACCAGCAGGTTGGCGTCGATGCCCCAGCGCGAGCGCTGGGCCTTCTCGTAGTCGGCCGCCGCCACCCGGACCTCGTGCTCCTGGCGGACGAGGTCCGACTGCTTGCCGTCGCTGTCGCGGGCGGCGACGAAGATCACCACCCGACCGACGTAGTCCTCCCCCTCGGGCAGCAGCGCCACCGCGCCGATCGGGAACGAGATGTGGGTGGGGAGCAGCCAGCGGCCCTCGCTCGCCGCCGAGGGGGTGCCGGTCGTGATCTCGAGGCCCATCGGGTTGTCGTCGACCTCGAAGACCAGGCTCGAGGTCACAGCGTCCTGAACCCTGGTCTCGATCGACTTTTCGACGAAGCGCGAGCGGTAGCGGACCGAGTAGCCCTTGAGCTCCGGGTCGTCGCGCAGCGTGACCTCGACCTTGTGGACCTTGTCCTTGCCGCTCGCCTGCAGCGGGTAGCCGATCGAGTAGTAGGTGTACATGTCCTGGGCGATGAAATCGAGGCGCGGCGCGATGTCGTTGGTGTTGACGATGGCGATGCCGCCGGTCTCGTCGGCGAGCAGCCGCAGGGTGTCGGTGCGGTTGGAGTCGCCGACCGAGGCCGCGAGCGGGTCCTGGGCGCCTTGGTACTCGGCGCTTGCCAGGCCGCGGACGGAGAGGCCCGAGGCGTCGATGGCGTAGAAGGCGACGTCCTGGGCGTTGGCGGTGGCGGCGAGCTGGCGGAACAGGCGGCTCTGGTCGTACTCGTACATGCGGGTCAGGAAGGTGGAGTTGTTGGTGACCCGGTTGAGCTCGTAGAAGAGCTCCATGCCGGGGACCATCGGCAGGCCGTTGGAGATGTAGACGATCCCCTTCTTCCCGGGCAGCCCGGACAGGCTGGTGATCATCTGGCGCAGGCTGTCGAGGGTGAACTGGAGGTCGTT
This sequence comes from Thermoanaerobaculales bacterium, assembly GCA_025456385.1. Classification (GTDB taxonomy): domain Bacteria; phylum Acidobacteriota; class Thermoanaerobaculia; order Thermoanaerobaculales; family Sulfomarinibacteraceae; genus Sulfomarinibacter. The sequence continues at coordinate 951 of JALOKS010000146.1, forward strand.
GACGCTCTCCTTGGCGTAGTTGTCGATCATGGTGTAGGCCTCGTTCCACTCCGGGCTGACGGTGTCGAGGCCGCTCGTGCGGCCGCCGCTCCGCTCCTGGGACTCGATCGACTTGATGCGTTCGACGATGTCCTTGGCGGCGCGCTCGCGCTCGCTGCGGCCGCCGGTGAAGGTGCGGACGCTGCGCAACGCGGCGAGGACCTGCTCGGGGTCGGAGGTGAAGTCCTGCAGGACCTGGAAGGAGCGCTGGTAGGCGACCACCATCATCTGCGCCGGCGGGTGGAGGTTGGTGCCGATGAACTCGCGGGTCTGCGACAGCACCCGGTTGCGGTCGAGCGGGTTGAGGTTCTGGTTGTCGATGTAGAGGACGAAGTACACCGGCACCGGACCGGCCTCGTCCTGCGGCACCGGCGTCGGCGTGGCCAGGGGCGCGGCGGGCAGGTCGAGCTCGGCGTTCCGCTGCCGGATGATGTCACCCGTGTAGAGCTTGAAGTTGGTGATCTGCTTCGGCTCGCCGTCCTGGAGGACGACGAAGTCCTCGGCCTTCAGGTCGGTGACCGCCGTGCCGGACTTGTCGGTGACGTAGACGACCAGGTTGGCGATGGTCAGCTCGAACTCGTCGACGAAGGTCAGCCCGCCGATGGGTCGGATCGTGCTCTCCTGCTGGCCGTCCTCGGCCAGCCCCCCGACCGCCGTCGCCAGGGCGGCGAGGGCCACCACGAACCACGAGAAGCCTTGCCAGCTGCGCACGCGCACACCTCCGGGGCGAGTCTAGCAGACGCCGGACGAGGGACTGGACGCAGCCTCCCGGAGCCAGGGCCTGCGAGCTGCCGCCGGGGTGTCAGTCCGGCGTTCGTGAACCATCGGCCGCCGTGACCGTACCTCTCCCGGGAGTGCGCGGACCGTCGGGGTATCATCTCTGCTTGTGACCGAAGCCAGCGAGCCACTTGCGGATGAGGCTCTCATCGAGCTCGCGTTGGACGGCGACGAGGACGCCTACGGCGAGCTCGTACGCCGCTACCAGCGGCGCTTGACGGCTTTTCTCGGCCAGCTCGTCGGCGACCTCGAGCTCGCTCGCGAGCTGTCGCAGGAGGCCTTCATCCGGGCCTGGTCGGCGCTCGACCGCTTCGACCCGCGCTACCGGTTCTCGACCTGGCTGTTCCGGATCGCCCACAACCTCGGCATCGACCAGCTGCGGCGCAAGCGCCTGCAGACGGTGTCGCTCTACCGCTCCGACAGCGACGGCGAGGAGCTCGAGGTGGTGGTCGCCGACCTCGAGAAGGACCCCCTCGGTCACCTCGAAAACCGGGCGCTGGCCGATGAGATGCGCCGCGCCATCGATCAGCTGCGGCCGGAGTACCGCGAGCTCGTCCTGCTGCGGCATTTCGCCGGTCTCAGCTACCAGGAGATCGCCGATTTCAAGGACATGCCGCTCGGGACCGTCAAGAACAAACTTTTTCGCGCCCACACCGTACTACGAGATGCGCTGGCCACCTTCCTGTGACGGCGGCAGTATGATGCACGAGGAGGACCCGTTGGCGACCGAGTGTCAGGCGATCCAGGAAAGCCTCACCGAGCTCCGCGGCGAGGTGAGAGCTCTCGCGCCGGCCGCGAGGGCTCACGTCGATGCCTGCCCGGAGTGCCGCGAGGCTGCCGCAGCCGAGCTGGCCCTCGCGCTCGTCTTCCGCGCCGCCCTGCCGCCGGCGGATCCGGCGGTCGAGCGGGCGGTGATGGCCGCGCTCGGGCCGGTGCGGCTGCGCCGCCGCATCGTCGCCTTGCTGCCGGTGGCGGCCTCGCTTGGGTTCGTCGCGGCCGGAGCCGCCCTCGTCGGCGGCGTCCCCGGCAGCGGCGTCCCCGGCCTCCTGCCGGGATGGACGGCCCAGGGCTGGACGGCCTTTGTCGCCCGCGCCGCGGAGTGGTACGCGGCCGCGGCCTCCGGCGCCGGAGCGGCGGCTGCGGTCATCGACCCGGTGCTGGTCGGCGCCGCAGCGACCTTCGGCCTCCTCGGTCTCGCCGGAGTCGTGACGGCCGCGCTGCGCTGGCGCAAGATCTCGCCATGGCGCGACCGGCGCTGATCCTCCCTGCGGCGGCAGCGCTCATCCTCCTCGCGCTCGCCCCCTGCGCGAGCGCCTCTCCGGGTCCGACCTCGGTGCTCGCCGATCTCGAGCTCACGGGGCCGGTCGAGGGTGACGCGGTGGTTTTCGGCGCCGACCTCGTGCTCGGCCCCGGCGCCGTGGTCAGCGGCGACGCACTGGCGGTCGGCGGCTGCCTGCGGATCGCGGACGGCGCCTCGGTCGGCCGCCACGCGGTGGCGGTGTTCGGCGATGTCGCGCTCGATCCCGGGGCCACGGTCGGCGGGCGGGTGCTCGCCTTCTCCTCGCTCGCGAGCCTGGCGCGGAGCCAGGGTGGCGGCGTCGGCTCGCTGCAGGTCGACAGCGGGCTGCGCCTGCTCGCCTCAGGGGGCTGGCTGCTGGTGACAACCGGGCTCGCCTTCCTGTTCCCGGCGCGCCTGCGCATCGGGGCGTGGAGCCTCCCCGCTCTGGGCTTCAGGGTGCCGGCCCTCGGCCTCCTGGTTGCGCTGACCCTGGTCGCTTCGCTGGTGGCGGTGCTCGGCCTCGGCCCGGCCCTCGGGGTGCCGCTGGTGGCGGCCCTGATGGTGATCTTCTTCGCCGGCAAGGCGGTCGGCCTGACGGTCATCGCCTGCGCCCTCGGCCGCGTCGTCCTCAGGCGCTGGCTCCATCACCCGCTGCCGATCAGCCTCGAGGTCTTCGCGGGCATGCTGGCGCTGCTGGCCGCGCGTTTCCTGCCGGTGGCGGGCGAGACCCTGTGGACCGCGACCGCGGTCCTCGCCCTCGGGGCCGCGGTGGCGGTCCTGGGTGTCGCGCCGCGCTCCTCGGCGGCGGACATCTTTGCGCCCTGAGGCCGGCCGGGGCGGCCGGACGCGAGCCATCCGGTAGGCAGCGAAGGGCGTCGGTGCTATACTTCGCGTTCCCCTGCGGGGGAGAGGTGTGCGCGTGAAGATCGACCTGTCGCAGCTCGACACCGAGCCGCTCGCCTTCGACGAGCGGCTGAGCCTGGAGCCGGAGCGGCTCGGGGGCGGCACCGTCGCCTCGGTGGTCGCCGTCCGTCTCGGGGGCGAGGTGCGCGCGCACGGCGGCGTCTACGCCGTGCTCGGCCGCTGCCGGGCGGAGGGGGCGCTCGCCTGCGCGCGCTGCCTCGAGCCGGTGGCGTGGAGCTCCGACGAGCGCTTCAGCGTCGAGTACCGGCGGGCGACGGACGGGGGAGGCGACCCCGAGGTCGGCCTCGAGGAGGACGAGCTCGAGGTCTCGTTCCTCGACGGCGACCAGCTCGATCTCGAGGAGCTCGCCGTCGAGCAGGTGCTGCTCGCCCTGCCGATGCGCACCCTCTGCGCCGAGGACTGCGCCGGGCTGTGCCCGCGCTGCGGCGCCAACCGCAACCTTCCTGACGCCTGCCGCTGCCGGCCGGAGCCCGATCCCCGCTGGCAGGGGCTGGCCGGTCTCGCAGGTCGTGAATCGGATAACTGAGCATCGCATCGATAGGAGTCTGAACCATGCCGAACCCGAAACACCGACACACCAGGACGCGCCGCGACAAGCGCCGCGCGCACGACGCGCTGAGCACGCCCGCCAGAAGCCTGTGCAGCTCGTGCTTCGAGCCCAAGCCGCCGCACCAGGTCTGCCCGCACTGCGGCAGCTACAAGGGCCGCGAGGTGGTCCGCGTCGAAGAGCTCGACTGAGCGACCCCGGACCATGAGGGGCCAGCCCGGCCGCCGGCGGAAACGTGACGATGGCGGCTGAAGGCCCGATCGCCGTCGACGCCATGGGCGGCGACGGCGCGCCGCGAGTTGTCATTCAGGGTGCGCTCGAGGCGGTCAACCACCTCGGCATTCCGGTCCTGCTGGCCGGGCCGCAGCGCCAGCTGCGCCGCGAGCTGGGGCGCTTCAGCTTCCTGCCCTCGGGCCTCGAGCTCGTGGACGCCCCCGACGTCGTCAGCATGGTCGATCCCCCGAGCACGGTCCTGAGGACCAAGAGGCGCTCCTCCCTGAGCGTCTGCGCCGAGCTCGTGCAGGTGGGGCGGGCGAGGGCGATGGTCACGGCCGGCAACACCGGCGCCGCCTGGGTCGCAGCCAAGGGCGCGCTGGGGATGATCGAGGGCGTCGACCGCCCCGCCCTGGCGGCGGTGGTGCCCAAGGGCGACGGCCGGACCCTGATCCTGGACGTCGGCGCCAACGTCGAGTGCAAGCCGCACCAGCTCGTGCAGTTCGCGGTCATGGGCGCGCTCTACGCGACGGCGGTGCTCGGCGTCCCCGAGCCGAGGGTCGGCCTGATGTCGGTGGGCGAGGAGGAGAGCAAGGGCGGGCCGCGGGCGCGGGAGCGCAACCGCGTCCTCAAGGCGGCCGGGGTCAACTTCATCGGCAACGTCGAGGGCAACGACGTCTTCAGCTCGCGGGTCGACGTGATCGTCTGCGACGGCTTCACCGGCAACGTCATTCTCAAGGTCGCCGAGGGCTTCGGCGAGATGGTCGTGGGGATGCTGATGGACGAGGCGCGGCAGTCGCCGATGTACGGCGCGGGCCTCCTGATGGCCAAGGGCGCCTTCCGCAATCTCCGCAGCAAGGTCGACTACGCCGAGTACGGCGGAGCGCCGCTGCTCGGCGTCGGCGGTGCCTGTCTCATCGGCCACGGCCGCTCGAGCGCCAAGGCGATCCGGAACGCGGTGCGCTTCGCCGCGTCCTACGCCGGCAGCGGCCTGATCGAGCGCATCCGCGACACCGTGCTCGACCTCGCTCTGAGCGTCGACGAGGGGAGGGAGGTCTGATGGCGCGGATCGCAGCGGTCTTCCCGGGTCAGGGGAGTCAGGCCGTCGGCATGGGCCGCGATCTCGCGGCGCGCTGGCCAGCCGCGGCGGCGGTCTTCGACGAGGTCGACCGGGGCCTCGGCACGGCCCTCTCCGGGCTCGCCTGGAACGGCCCCGAGGAGGCGTTGCGGCTGACCGAGAACACGCAGCCGGCACTGCTCGCCCACTCCATCGCCGCCTGGTCGGTGCTGGCCGAGGCCGGTCTCGCGGTCGGCGCGGTGGCGGGCCACAGCCTCGGCGAGTACTCGGCTGTGGTCGCCGCCGGGGGCCTCGGGGTCGCCGAGGCCGCGCGCACCGTGCGCCTGCGGGGCCGCCTCATGCAGGCGGCGGTGCCGGTCGGCGAGGGGGCGATGGCGGCGATCATCGGCCTCGACGACGAGGCGGTGGCGGCGGCCTGCGCCGAGGTCGAGGCCGCGGGAGACGGCGTGGTGGCGGCGGTCAACTTCAACTCCCCAGGCCAGGTCGTGATCGCGGGCGCGGCGGCGGCGGTCGCCTCCGCGATCGCGCGCTGCAGCGCCCTCGGCGCGCGCCGGGCCCTGCCGCTGCCGGTGTCGGCGCCCTTCCACTCGCCGCTGATGGCGCCGGCTCGCGAGGGCCTCGAGCCGGCCCTGCGCGAGCTCGACCTCCGGCCCCTGGCGGTGCCCCTGTACCGCAACGTCGACGCGACGGCGGTGCGCAGTGCCGGCGAGGTCCGGGAAGGCCTCACCCGCCAGGTCGACGCGCCGGTGCTGTGGTCCGCGATCGTGCGTCGGCTGCGCGCGGACGGCTTCGACACCTTCGTCGAGGTGGGGACGGGCAGCGTGCTCTGCGGGCTGATCCGGCGGATCGACCGCGACGCCGTGTGCCAC
>JALOKS010000147.1 GCA_025456385.1 Thermoanaerobaculales bacterium
TCGACCTCGATCCGCGCCGCATCGCGGTGGGCCCACCGCGGCCGCAGCCCGAGGCCCGAGCCGGGCACCACCCCGAAGCCGCGCCAGATCTCGTCGGCCGGCTCGAAGTAGCGCTCGACGAGCGAGCGCGCGTGGCGGTTGCCGTCGGCCGTCACCACGCGGCCGTAGCAGTTGGCGATCTCGGCGCGGCCGTCGAGTGCCTGCCGGACCAGCTCGAGAACGCCCTGGGCGACATCGGTCGGGCCGAAGCCGGCGACGACGCCGCCGACCCCGAAGTCCCGCGGCAGGAACTCGAAGAGCCGCCAGCCGGTGATGACCGAGACGTGGCCGGGCAGCAGGAAGCCGTCGACCTCGAGCTCGGGGTCGTCGACGAGGACCCGCATGACCTGCGGCATGGTCTTGTTCCCCGGCAGGAGCATGAAGTTCTCCACGCCGGTCCGCTCCGCCTCGTCGAGGGCGCCCGCCACCGCGGGCACCGTGGTCTCGAAACCGACCGCCAGGAAGACCACGCGCAGCTCAGGGCTGCGGCGCGCGAGCTCGAGCGCGTCGCGCGGCGAGTACACGACCTCCACCCGCGCCCCTTCGGCCCGCGCCCGCTCGAGGCTCGCGGTGCTCGACGGCACCCGCATGAGGTCGCCGAAGGTGCAGACGGCGGTCTCCGGCAGCGCGGCCAGAGCGAGCGCCCGGTCGAGGTAGGCGACCGGCGTGACGCACACCGGGCACCCGGGGCCGGAGATCAGCCGCACCCGCTCCGGCATCAGGCGCCGCAGCCCCGCGCCCGCAACGCTGTGGGTGTGGGTCCCGCACACCTCCATCAACGTGAGGCGACGCTCGAGCCTGGCTGCCGCGGCTCGCAGCTCGGCGAGGAGGCCGGCGACCGCCGCCGGGTCCGAGTAGGCTCCGCCGCTCACAGATCCACCATCGCGTCCGCGTACTCCCGCAGGATCTCGAGCGTCCGCGCGGCCTCATCCGCGTCCACCTGGCCGATGGCGAAGCCGGCGTGCACCAGGACGTGGTCACCCACCGCCGCCTCGGGCACGTACATCACCGAGATCCGGCGCCGGACGCCGTCGATCTCGGCAACCCCTTCGAACTCGTCGCGCTCGACCAGGACCATCGGGATGGCCAGGCACATGCACCCCTCCGTCCGCCCTCACGGCGCCCGCAGCGCGGCGGGTGCCGGTGACCTCACGTTGATATCCTACAGGCACCCACCGCCCTCACCTACCAGTGCGGCCGGAGCGGCACCCAGCCGACAGCAGGGAGCAGGCAGCAAGAACGAGGCCGCGCCGGGCAGACTGCGGAAATCGGGATCACTGTTCACATCTCATCAACACTCCGGCATCAGACCTGAGGCTGTACTCCCTGCTCCCTGCTCCCTGCTCCTTGGCCCCTGCTCCCTGCTCCCTGCTCCCTGCTCCCTGGTCCATGCTCCTTTGTGGCCGGTACCTTCAACCTTCCGCCGGCTCCACCCCCCGCGCCGCCGCCACCGATGCGATGACCGCCTGGCCGTAGGACAGGCCGCCGTCGCCCGGCGGCAGGCCGCGGGGCAGCAGCACGCCGTGGCCCGCGGCCTCGAGCGCGCTCGCCAGACCCTCGCCGAGCAGGCGGTTGACGAGGCAGCCGCCGCCCAGCGCCACTGTCGACCCGGCCGGCCATCCCAGCCGCGCCGTGAGCTGCGCCGCGAGCCGGCAGAACGTGGCGTGGAAGCCGGCCGCGACCTCAGCTGGCTCCTCCCCTTCCGCGACCCGCGCGGCGGCGGCCGCGAGCAGCCGCGCGCTCGGCAGCTCCGGCAGCGCGCCGCCCTCCGCGAGCCGGAGCTCCTGCCAGGCCGCGACGGGACCCCGGGCGCGCGCCGCCGCGGCCTCGAGCCGAGCCGCCGCCTCGCCCTCCCAGCGGTTCACGGGAGCCAGCCCGAGCAGGGCGCCGGCCGCCTCGAAGACCCGGCCCGCGCCGCTCGCGAGCGGCCAGCCCGGATCGCCGGCCAGCCGCGCCACCGAGCGCAGCCGCTCGGCCGCCACGACCTGCGCCAGGGGCACCGACGCCAGCAGCCGCTCCTCGCCGGCCGCGACCAGGGCGGCGACCGCCACCCGCCAGGGCTCGCGCACCGCCGCCTCGCCGCCGACCAGCGGCAGCGGCTCGAGGCGGGCGAGCCGGCGCCAGCCCAGGTCGCCCCCGAGCTCGAGCCACTCGCCGCCCCACGCGCTCCCGTCCGGGCCCCAGCCGGTGCCGTCGAGGGCGAAGCCCAGCACTTTCTCGCCGGGCTCCGGGAAGCGTCCGTGCTCCGCGACCACCGCGGCCAGGTGCGCGAGGTGGTGCTGCACCGGGAGCAGCCTGGCTCCGTGCCGCCGGGCGAGGCCCTCGGCGAGCCACGAGCTCGGGTAGTCGGGGTGGGCATCACACGCGACCACCCCGGGCACCAGCTGCAGGAACTCGAGGAGCCCGTCGATGACCTCGGCGAGGAAGGCGCGGGCGGGCTCGGCGTCGAGGTCTCCGACGTGCTGCGAGGGGAAGGCCTGCAGGCCGCGGGCGACGCAGGCGGTCACCTGGAGGTGGCCGCCGACCGCGACCACGACCTCGGGCGAGGCAACCGGCAGCGGCAGCGGCTCCGGCACCCAGCCGCGCGCGCGCCGCACCATCAGAGGACCCCGCGCCGAGCTGCGGAGGACCGAGTCGTCGATGCGCCGGACGACGTCGCGGTCGTGGAGGAGGAACGCGTCCGCGATCTCCCCCAGGCACGCCGTCGCCTCGCGGTTGGCGCGGCACAGCGGCTCCTCGGAGAGGTTGCCCGAGGTCATGACCAGCGGCGGCAGGCCGGGGTCCCGGAAGAGCTCGAGGTGCAGCGGTGTGGTCGGCAGCATCACGCCGAGGTCCCCGAGACCAGGCGCCACCTCCTCGACCACGCTCGATCCCTGCCGCCGCGGGGCGAGCAGGATCGGCGCCCGGGCCGAGGCGAGGAGCGCCGCGCCCGCCGCGTCGAGCTCGACCTCGGCGCGCGCGGCCGGCAGGTCGCGGAGCATCACCGCGAAGGGCTTCCCCGGCCGCCGCTTGCGTTCGCGCAGTCGGGCCACGGCCGGCGCAGAGTCGGCGCGGCAGGCGAGCTGGAAGCCGCCGAGACCCTTGAGTGCGACGACGCGGCCGCCGCGGAGCTCCTCGCGCGCCTGCTCGACCGCGTCTGCGCCGGTCGCGAGCTCGCGGCCGCGCGCGTCGGCGAGCCACAGACGGGGGCCGCAGGCCGGGCAGGCCACCGGCTCGGCGTGAAAGCGGCGGTCGCCGGGATCGCGGTACTCACGCTCGCAGTCGGGGCAGAACGGGAAGCACGCCATCGACGTGCGCTCGCGGTCGTAGGGCAGAGCCCGCACCAACGAGAAGCGGGGGCCGCAGTTGGTGCAGGTCGTGAAGGGGTAGCGGAAGCGGCGGTCGCCGGGGTCCGCCATCTCCCGCCGGCAGTCCGCGCACAACGCGGTGTCCGGCGGCACCAGGGCGCCCTCGGGCCGGCCCAGGCTCGAGCTGCGGACCTCGAAGCCGAGCTCGCCGAGCGGCGCCCGGGCCTCGCGCTCGATGCGGTCGAGGCGGGCGAGCGGCGGCAGCTCGGCGAGCAGGCGCTCGCTGAAGCCCTCCACCAGCTCGGCCGGCCCTTCGATCTCGAGGGTCGCGCCCTGCGGGTCGTTGACCACCCAGCCCGCGAGGCCGAGCGCGGTCGCCACCCGGTGGACCGTCGGGCGGAAGCCGACGCCCTGCACCGTGCCGCGGCAGCGCAGCCGCAGCCGGACGGTCGGCCCCGCGCTCACACCCCTGCTCGCCTCTTGGCCGCGAGCCGGGTCCGCAGGAGGTCAGTCCAGCCTCCGATGCCCTCGCCGCTGAGGGCCGACGCCACGAGGATCGTGCCGGTCGGGTTGAGGCTGCGGATTCGCGCCTGCACCGCCGCCAGGTCGAAGGGGACGTGCGGCAGCAGATCGGCCTTGGAGATCACCGCCGCCTCGGCGCGCGAGAAGATCGCCGGGTACTTGACCGGCTTGTCATCGCCCTCGGTCACCGACAGCACCACGACCTTGAAGTCCTCGCCGAGATCATAGGTCGTCGGGCAGATCAGGTTGCCGACGTTTTCGATGAACAGGACGTCGACCTCCGGGATGCCGCCCTCGTCGAGGGCCCTCGCCACCTGACGGGCGTCGAGGTGGCACGAGCCGCCGGTGAGGATCTGGTGCGCCGGCACGCCCAGGGCGCGGATCCGGTCGGCGTCGTTCTCGGTCGCCACGTCGCCCTCGATGACGGCGCAGCTCACGGTCCCGCGGAGGGCGCGGAGTGTCGCTTCGAGGAGGGTCGTCTTCCCCGAGCCCGGGGACGAGATGAGGTTGACCGCCAGGGTTCCCGAGCCGGCGAAGCGCCGCCGCAGCAGCTCGGCGTGCTCCTCGTTGGCGGCGAGGGCGTGGCGCTTGACGGTGACGACCTGCTTCATGTGCCTCCTCCCGTCTCCCCCACTCAGGCGCCGCTCAGCCCGGTCGGCCGGCGGCCCCGGGTTCCTCCGCGTCGCTCTCGAAGCTGAGGTCGAGCACGTCGAGCTCGTCGCCTCCCGAGACCTCGAGCGGCAGGCCGCAGTCCGGGCAGACCCGCAGCCAGCTGCCGCTCGCCCTGGCCTTGGCCTGGCCGCACGCCGCGCAGAACTGGCGGGCCGGACGCCACTCGACCGCCAGCTCCGCCCCCTCGTCGGGGCCGCCGACCACGACCGCCTCCCAGGCGTAGACGAGAAGCTCCGGTTCGACCGCCGCCAGCTCGCCCACCGCCATTCTCACCCGGGAGAGGCGGCCGCCGCCGTGCTCCTCGATCGTCCGCCGGCAGGTCCGGTACACCTCGAGCGCGATCCCCATCTCGTGCACCTGCCGAGTATAGCGGGAGCGCGCCGTGCCCGTGCCCGTTTCCGTTTCCGTACCCGCGCCCGACGACCGGCACCGTCGCTGCCACCTGCTCGGGTCGCTGTCGCTGCACCGACGTTCGGGAACTGGCACGGTGACGGGCAGGGGCACGGAAACGGGCAGGGGCGCGGAGACGGGTCGGGTACAATGTCTGCGGCGTATGGCACTGCCCCGTCTCATCATCACCGGATCTTCGGGTTTCATCGGCCGGCACCTCCTCGACGCCTTCAAGGAGGACTTCCGGATCGTCGGTCTCGCCCGCCGCTCGCAGCTGCACTGCGGCGCGCCCGTGCACAACAACATCACCTGGTACCAGGTGGACATTGCCGACCGCAAGGCGCTCGCCACCGCCTTCCGCTACCTCCGCGAGTCCGGCGGCGCCGACTACCTCATCCACCTCGCCGCGCACTACGACTTCACGGGTGACAACCACCCCGAGTACTGGCGCACCAACGTCGAAGGCATGCGCAACGTGCTCGAGGAGTGCCGCGGGCTCACGATCAAGCGCTTCATCTTCAGCTCCTCGCTCGCCGCCTGTGCGTTTCCCAAGCCGGGCGCGGTGCTCACCGAGGCGAGTCCCCCGGACGGCGAGCACGTGTACGCGGTCACCAAACGCATCGGCGAGGAGATGCTGGCCGAGTTCGAGGACGTCCCGTCGTGCATCATGCGCCTCGCGGCCCTCTTCTCCGACTGGTGCGAGTACCCGCCGCTGTACTTCTTCCTCGAGACCTGGCTCTCCGACCTCTGGAACAACCGCATCATCGGCGGCCGCGGCGTCACCGCGATTCCGTACATGCACGTGCGCGAGATGGGGCCCTTCATCCGCCGTATCATCGAGCGCAACGGTGAGCTCGCGCAGCGCGAGGTGCTGATCGCGAGCCCGAGCGAGACCCTCTCGCACCGCGCGCTCTTCGACCTCGCCGCCATCGACTACTACGGGCAGCGGCGCCGGGCGGTCCTGGTGCCGAAGACCCTGGCGGGGATCGGCGTGTGGGGCCGGGACCTCCTCGGTCGCGCGCTCGGCAACCGGCCCTTCGAACGCCCGTGGATGATCAAGTACCTCGACACCAACCTGCTCGCGGACGCCGCGCCGACCTACCGCCGCCTGGGCTGGCGCCCGCGCAAGCGCCTCCTCCTGCAGCGCCGGCTCCCCTTCATGATCGAGCACCGGAAGATGGACCCCAACGAGTGGCACCGCCTCAACCGCGCCGCCCTCAAGGAGGTCCACCTGCGCGCCAACCTCCGCATCAACCGCCTGCTCGAGAAGCACCTCGAGGGCATCTGCACCGCCTACCTCGACCAGATCCTCTCGCCGGGCTCGGCCTCGCGATTCCCCTCCTACCAGAACGTGCCGCGCGACGTCCTCGAGTGGCGCTTCATGATCCTGCTGCGCCACCTCCAGAGCTCGATCCGGACCCGCGACCGCGGCCTCTTCACCACCTACTGCCGCGACCTCGCCGAGAAGCGCCTCATGCAGGGCTTCGGGGTGCGCGAGGTGGTGGGCGCGCTGCTGATGATCAACGCCATTTGCGTCGAGGTCCTGCGCGGCGAACCCGAGGCCGAGGACCTCGCCGCCTCGATCCACGACCACCTGTCGATGACGGTGCAGTTCGGCTGCGACCAGATCCTCGAGATCTACGAGGAGGTCGGCGGCGAAGAGCTCGACGAAGAGTACTGAGTTTTGAGTTTTGAGTTTTGAGTTTTGAGTTTTGAGTTTTGAGTTTTGAGTTTTGAGTTTTGAGTTCCCGCCCACCCGCCC
>JALOKS010000148.1 GCA_025456385.1 Thermoanaerobaculales bacterium
TCCCACAGCGCGCGCTGCCGGCCGGCGTCGCCGCGGCGGCCGTAGAGGCGGCCGAGGTTGAACTGCGCCTGGTAGTGCTTCGGGGCGCGCTCGATCGCCTGCTCGTAGAGCGCGATCGCGCGGGTCTCGTCGCCCGCCTCCTCGGCCAGCACCGCGAGGTTGAAGGCGGGGCCGGGCAGCTCCGGGTTGGCGGCGAGCGCCTGCTCGAGGAGCCCGGCGGCCTCGGCGGCGCGGCCCTGGAGGGCCCTCAGCTCGCCGAGCCGGTTCAGGCGCACCGCCTCGCCCTCGGGCCGTGCGGTGGCGCGCTCGAGGACCGCCGCGGCGTCGTCGATGCGGCCCGCCTCCTCGTAGAGCTCGGCGAGCGGCAGAGCCGCCGACAGCTCGCCCCCCGAGACCTCGGCGAGGCGCTCGAAGCCGAGGATCGCGTCGGCGTCGCGGCCGAGGTGACGGTAGGCGCTCGCGAGGCCGTGCAGCGACTGCTCGTGGTCGGGGTCGACCGCGAGCGCGCGCTGGAAGTGGGACGCGGCGTCCGCGAAGCGCTCCTCACCGAAGGCGATCTGGCCCAGCATCTGGTGGGCGTCGAGGATCTCCGGGTCGCGCTCGAGCACGCGGGCGAGGGTCGCCGCCGCTGCAGCGGTCTCGCCGCCGCCGATCTGGCTCTGCGTGGTCATGATCGCCTGGTGGACGTCGATCATGTCCTTGGGGTCGGCCCGCGGGCGCTCGTCCTCGGCCGCAGGCGCGACGCCGCCCCCGCCCGCGAGGTAGCCGAGGGCGCGCAGCCGCGCGAGGGTCTCCGGGTCGAGATCGGAGGCCGCCGCCGCGGCGGGCTCACCGCCCTCCATCTCGCGTCGGAGGCGCTCGAGCCGCTCGCCGAGCCCGGCCGCGAGCTCGGGCTCCTCGGCGATCAGGTTGCGCCGTTCGCCGCGATCGGCCCCGAGGTCGTAGAGCTCGGGCCGCGGCACGGCGATCAGCTTGTGGCGCCCGGCGCGAAGGGCGCGCAGCGGCGCCCAGCCGTAGTGGAGCAGCGGGTAGAAGGACTCGCTGTAGACCTCGCGGCCGGCCGCGAGCGCGCCACCCGCGACCGCCGGCAGCAGGCTCGCGCCCTGCGCGGCCGCCGGGACCGGCCGGCCGACGGCGTCGAGGACGGTCGGCAGCAGGTCGACGTGGCTCACCGGCTCGTCGACCACGGTCCCGGCGCGGGCCGCCCCGGGCAGGCGCAGGATCATCGGCACGCGCACCGTGCTGTCGTACACGAAGAAGCCGTGGAAACGCTCGCCGTGGTCGCCGAGGCCCTCGCCGTGGTCAGCGGTCAGGACCAGCAGCGAGCGCTCGAGCAGCCCCCGCCCGTCGAGGGCCGCCCGGAGCTCGCCGACCAGGGAATCGGTCCAGGCGACCTCGCCCCGGTAGGGACGCCCCGGGTGCTGCGAGGCCCAGGGCTCGGGGGGCGCGTAGGGGTCGTGGGGGTCGTAGAGGTGGAGCCACAGGAAGAAGGGCGAGGCCTGATCGCGGCCGTCGAGCCAGCGCAGCGCCTCGGCGAGGGTCTCGTCGCCGGGTCGCTGCACCGAGCCGAGGTTCGGGCTCTCCGTCTCCGCGGGCTCGAAGTCGTCGAAGTACCGCCCGAAGCCGCGGCCGATCCCCCACCGCGAGTCGAGGACGAAGGCGCTCACGAAGCCCGCGGTCTGGCGGCCGGAGGCGGCCATCAGCTCGGCCAGGGTGGGCAGGTCCGCGGCGAGAAAGGCGCCGACGTTCTCGCGGATGCCGTGGCGCGGCGGGTAGAGGCCGGTCATGATCGAGGCGTGAGCTGGCAGGGTGAAGGGCACCGTGCTCGCCGCGCTGTCGAAGCGCACCCCCTCGCCGGCGAGGCGGTCGAGGTGCGGGGTCGCCACCGGCGAGCCGCCGTAGCAGGAGACGTGGTCCGCGCGCAGGGTGTCGATGGTGACGAGAACGACGTTGAGGGCCTCGGGCTCGACGCCGCCGAGCAGCTCCGCCCGGGCGTGGGAGGCGGGACCCTCCTCGCCGGCGCGCCGGCAACCCCCGGCGGGCGCGCCCACCAGGACCGCGGCGAGCGCGACCGGCAGCCCGCAGCTGACCAGGCGCAGCCCCCCGCGGGGGATGGAGCACGGCGCAGAGCTCACGGACGCGGTCCCTCCGAGGGGATGGTAGCCCAGCTATGATGGGCCATGCGTGAGGCCACCGCCGTGGGCCCGGAGCGACGACGCTTCGAGGTGCCCGCCGCCGAGCTGCTGCAGGCGGTGGCGGCTTCGGTGCGCGGCCTGGAGACCGGTGCCGATTCGCCGATGGCGGAGCGGGTCAGCTCGCTGGTGGGCGAGGCCGGCGAGGCCTTCGTCGCGGCGGCGCGCCCGCGCGGCCTCTGGCAGCGGATCTCCCGCGCGGCCTTCGAGGAGGTGCTGCACGCCGACGGGGCGAGCGAGCCCGCAACCCCGCTCGCACAGGTGATCGAGGACGCCGCCGAGCTCGCGCTGTTCGCGGTGACCCTCGGCGACGCGATCGCGCAGCGGGTCGCGCACCTGTTCGCCGCCGGCGATCTCGCCGGCGGCTACATCCTCGACCAGATCGCGTCGCAGGCGGCGGACGAGCTTGCGCAGAGGGCGGCCCGGCTCTTCGAGGCCGCCGCACCGAGGGCGGGCTCGGCGGCCCTCCCCTACAGCCCCGGCTACTGCGGCTGGAACGTGGCCGGACAGCACTCCCTCTTCGCCGCCCTCGAGCCGGCGGAGATCGGGATCAGCCTCAACGACTCCTGCCTGATGCAGCCCCTGAAGTCCGTGTCGGGCGTGCTCGTGCTGGCCCCGCTCGCGGCCCACGATTTCAGCCCCGCCTTCCCCTGCTGCGCCGGCTGCGCGACCCTCGACTGCCGGGAGCGGGTGGCGGCGCTCGCGGCGCGGCTCGCGGCGGGATGAGCTGCGGGAATTTTGAATTCTGAATTCTGAATTTTGAGTTCTGAATTCTCAGCCAGTGGATCAATCGAAGGTTGCCTCCCCTCTGCCCCTCTGCCCCTTTTCCCCTTTTCCCCTTTTCCCCTCTGCCCCTCCGCCCTCCCGGCCGTAGTACCCTGCGAGGCGAACGCAGCGGCCCGGGGCGCGCTGCCGGGCCGCAGACGGGGGGACACATGTCACATTTGTTCAAGAACTTGAGAGTGGCGCTCCTGCTCCTGCCGGCGCTGGCCGCGGGGCTCGCGGCCGCCGAGGAGAAGCTGTTCTACGAGAGCCGGGCAGAGGTCCCGCTCGAGTACCGCTGGGACCTCGAGGCCATCTTCCCGACCGCCGAGGCCTGGGAGGCGGCGTATGCCGCGGTCGACGCGAGGATTCCGGAGCTCGCGGCGCTCAAGGGCACGCTCGGCGGCTCGGCCGACAGCTTCGTCGCGGCGGTCGAGCTGCGGTACGCCATCACCCGCGCCGCGGAGGATGTCTACGTCTACGCCGCCCAGTGGCAGAACACCGACACCCGCGACGCCGCCGCCAACGCGGCCCTCGGCAAGGCGCGCTCGTTGGCGGCCCGGCTCGAGGAGGCGGCCTCCTACTTCGAGCCCGAGGTCGTGCAGATCCCCGACGAGGTCATGGCCCGCTACCTCGCCGACCCGCGGATCGCGCCCTACGCGCACGTGCTCGACAACGTCCTGCGCACCAAGGCCCACACCCGCTCGCAGGAGGTCGAGGAGGTGCTGGCCGGAGCGTCGCTGCTGCAGGGGGCGCCTCAGCAGACCTACGGTTTCCTCGCCAACGCCGACATCGACTGGCCGAGCATCACCGACGAGAAAGGCGAGCAGGCGAAGGCTGTCCCGGGCCTCTACTACACCTTTTTGGGAAGCCAGGATCGCCGGGTGCGCAAGGATGCCGCGCTCGCCATCTACGGCACCTACGACGCCTACGGCAACACCTTCGCCGGCACCTACGCCGGTTCGGTGGCCAAGGACACCTGGATCGCCCACACCCGCCGCTACCCCAACACCCTCGACATGGTGCTCGACGAGAGCAATGTCCCGGCGCCGGTCGTCGAGACCCTGGTCTCGACCGTGCACGACAACCTCGACGCGGTCCACGACTACGTGGCGCTGCGCAAGCAGGTGCTCGGCCTCGAGGACTTCCACATCTACGACCTCTACGTGAGCCTGGTGCCGGAGGGTGAGGCGACCTACACCTTCGACGAGGGATGGGCGCTGGCGACCCAGTTCTGGACCGAGGTGCTCGGCGAGGAGTACGCCGCCGCGGCGGCGCGCGCCCGCAGCGAGCGCTGGATCGACGTCTACCCGTCGACCGGCAAGCAGGGCGGCGCCTACTCCTGGGGCACCTACAACACCCACCCCTACCTCTTCCTCAACTGGGGCGGCACCATGGAGGACGTCTTCACCCTGGTGCACGAGATGGGCCACTCCATCCACTCCTACCTCGCCGCCGCCAACCAGCCCTACCACGACGCCGACTACTCGCTGTTCGTCGCCGAGGTCGCATCGGTCGGCGCGGAGTCGCTGTTCTTCGAGTGGATGCTCGACCGCACCGAGGATCCGAAGCAGCGCCTGGCGCTGCTGAACCTGCGCCTCAACTCGATCATCGGCACCTTCCTGCGCCAGATCTTCTTCCACGAGTTCGAGCACGCCGCGCACCTCGCGGCCGAGGCCGGCGAGCCGCTGACCAAGGAGTCGCTGGGCGCGATCTGGGGCGACCTCTGGCTCGCCTACTACGGCGACGGCGCCACCCTCGACCCCGAGTTCGCAAGCGGCTGGGCGCGCATCCCGCACTTCTACCGCACCTACTACGTCTGGGTCTACGCCACCAGCTTCGCCGCCGGCGAGGCGATCGCCAACCGCTTCAAGGCCGGCGATCCCTCAGCGGTCGAGGACTACCTCGCGACCCTCAAGCTCGGCGGCAGCGTCTACCCGATGGACGCCCTCAAGCGCGCCGGGGTCGACATGAACGACCCGCAGGTGATCCGGGCGGTCATGGACAGCTTCCGGAAGATCGTCGCCGAGATGGAGAAGATCCTGATCGAGGAGTAGGACGGCCCGAGCACCGCTGCAGACCCGCGGCCACGGCCGCGGGTTTTTTCAGGGGCCGGGCTCACCACCGCCCTGGAGGCGGCGGTCGAGAGCATGGAGGAGCTCGCGGACGGCACTGTCGGTGCGCCGCGAGGCCGTCGGTGCGTCGCGGTGAAGGCCGCGGATCTGCACGTCGACCAGGACGCGCTCCCCCCGGGGCCGGACCTCGATCACCAGCACGGGCAGGGTGCCGCGGAGCGCGTCCCCGGCCTCGGCCTGCACCCGCCCGGCCCCGAGGTCGGCCTCGACGAGGTAGCCTTCCTCCTCGAGGACCGCGACCAAGGCCTCGAAGACCGCGGACTCGGGCAGCAGGTAGCTCCGGGACCAGTCGCCCGAACCGCCGCCCGCCGAGCTGCAGGCCGCAGCGCCCAGCGCCAGCGCCCCCAGGAGGAGGGCTGGGGCCACCCGCAGGGCCCGGATCACTCCTCCGACACGGGTTTGGGGCCTTTGATCATCCACAGCTCGGTTCCACCCTTCTCGTAGCGGACTTCGTCCATCAGCTGGTTGATGAGGAAAATTCCGCGGCCGCCGTCGGAGAAGATGTTCTCCCCGATCACCGGGCTCGGCACCGAAGCCGGGTCGAAGCCCGGGCCGGGGTCACGCACCACGATCACCATCCCGCGGTGCTCGTCACAGGCCACGATGACCTCGACCAGCTTGTCGGGGTCGTGGCGGCAGCCGTGCTCGACGGCGTTGGCGAGCGCCTCGTACAGCGAAACCTCGATCTCGAACTCGCTGTCGGCGGCGCAGCCCTGGGAGCGGACGACGTCCATGATCTGCTCGACCACCGGGCCGATCGCCTCGATGTGGCCGGGCATCTCCTTCTGCACGCGGACCACCATGTGCCCGGCGTCGAGATCGCAGCGTGATCCAGAATCAAGCATCACCGTTCACCTCGAATGCCACGCTGGCCAGGGCCGTGCCGACCGTGTGCCGTGACCGAATCGTCGCTCCCACTCCAGAGTACCCCCGTCCCGAGCCCGGCCCGCGTCCGCCTCTGTCCGGTCCCGGGCACGGCAGCGACGGCGCGCCGGCCGCGGGATCGTCCCCGACACCTGCGATCTTCCTGTGTGGCGATCTCGCGGGCGAGATTCTATCTCAGGCTTCTGAATTTGAACATCCCGAACAGTGGGCCCGGCACGAATTTTCCGCCGCCACTACGTGGACAGCCTTCGGCCGGTCACGACCTGGAAGCCGCGCACGTCCAGGTCCTTGCCCGTGACCGTGCTGCGATCCGAGGAGGTGCCGAGAGCCAGCTTCCACTGGTACAGACCCGAAAAGTACTCGCTCAGTCTGGTGGTCAGCTCGTCGAAGGCCCCGCTCAGCTCGTAGCGGATCGCGTCCTCCTCGCTGTCCCAGACCGTCACCGACAGCACGCGGGCCTGCACCCGGACGCTCTCGACCAGGAACACCGCCCGGCAGCCTCTGGTCGCCATCAGCGCCGGCTTGACCTCCCGGTCGTAACGGGCCTTGAGCTCGGCGAAGCGCCCGGGCTCGATCCTGGCTGCGACGATGCGGACGTAGAAGCTCTGCGGCCCGGTGGCGTCCACCACCTCGCCCACCGCCGCGACCTCCACCGGGTAGGCCTCGACGTCGGGGTCGTGGAGAGGGCGGGGCGT
>JALOKS010000463.1 GCA_025456385.1 Thermoanaerobaculales bacterium
CTCGGCCACCACGCGCGCCGGGCCGCTGAGGCGGGTCGCGCACCGCGGCGGCTCGGCGAGGGCCTCGACCGTCAGCAGGTCACCGGAGGCGGCGCGCAGCCTGAGCTCGCGGAGGCCCCGCCCGGCCATGACCGCGAGCGCGACCGCGACGATCCCCGAGCCGCAGCACGCGGTCTCGCCCTCGACCCCGCGCTCCCAGCTGCGCACCGCGACCACGCCGTCGGCCAGGACCTCGTAGAGGTTGACGTTGGCGCCCTCCGGCCCGAGGGCGGGGTCCGCGCGCAGAGGCGCCGCCACCGCCGCGAGCGCGATCTCGGCGAGCGGGGCCGGGGCCTCGACCACGAGGTGCGGGACTCCGAGCTCGTAGAGCTCGACCCCGGTCGCCGCGTCGCCGGCCGTGAGCCGCAGGCGGCAGGGGGCGGCTTCCGGTGGCGGCAGCTCGAGGCTCACCGCGGCGCCCGTGACCCGGGCCGGGATCTCGCCCCACCCGGTCGCCACCGTCAGCGCCGAGGAGCAGCCGAGGAGCTCGACCGCCGCCCGCGCGGCGCAGCGCGTGCCGTTGGCGCAGAAGCGGGCCTCGCCGCCGTCGGCGTTGCGGTAGCGGAGGCGCACCCGGCCGGCGCCCGCGGCGGTCACCGCCAGGGTGCCGTCGGCGCCGATGCCGTGGCGGCGGTCGCAGAGCCGCCGCACCAGCGCGGGCTCCGAGCCGAGGCGGTCGGCCCAGCGGCCGATCCCGAGCAGGAAGTCGTTGCCCGCCCCCTCGACCTTGAGCAGGCGGTCGCTCACGGCAGCTCGGCCATGACGACGCTGCAGGTCGCGGCGGCGCTCGCGTTGCCGACCTCGTCGCGGGCCACCACCAGGTAGAGGACCTCACCCGGGGGCGGGCTCGGGTCGACGAGCTCGGTGGCCGTGAACGCGCTCGCCAGCAGCTCGCTCGAGCCGTCGGCGAGCCGCCGCGCCACCTCGTAGTCGCTGGCGCCGGGCGCTGCCTCCCAGCGCACCCGGACGCGCGTCCCCTCGGGCAGGCACACCACCGCTTCCGGTGCCGGCGGCGGGTAGGCGTCGGGGTACTCCAGGCGCTCGGGCGGCGAGGGCTCGCCGACGACCCGGCCCCCTGCCGCGAGCCGCGCCACCGAGCGCAGCCGGTAGCTCCAGGCCCGCCCCTGCTCGGCCGTCCCGTCGCGGAAGCTCCCGCCGCGAAGCGGCTCCCCGCTCACCGCCGCCCACAGCGCACCGTCGGCCGAGCGCTCGACCAGGGTCAGGAGCTCGGGCGCCTGCTGCCAGCGCAGCTCGATGCCGTCGGCCCCGGCCGCGAGCCGCAGCCCGGCGGGCGGCGGCGGCGGCTCGGTCGGCAGCAGGCGGGCGACGTTGGAGAGCTCGGAGGCGCGTCTGCGGCAGCAGATCGTGCGCACGCCGTACCACAGGACGGCGGTGTCGGCGTCGGCACCCGCCTCGGCCCGCCAGCGCGCGAGATCGTCGCGCCACACCAGGGAGGCGCCGCGGGTCGCCTCGCCGAGGGCCTCGGGGCCGAGGGTGGCCACGACCTCGCCCTGGCTCTCGAGGAGCTGGCGCTCGAGCTGACGGCCGCGGGGGTCCAGCGCGGGCGGCGGCGCCTGGGCGGCGGGGAGCGGCGCGCGCCAGATCTCGATCGCCTCGAGCTCGGTGAGGGCCTCCCCGGCGGTGGTCATCGCGGGGTAGCCCCAGCTCAGCACCGCCTCGGTCCCTTCCTGGACGGCGGCGAGGTCGGTCGTGCGCTCGGCGATGCGCAGGATCGGCGGCTGCGGCGCCGCCTCCTTGCCGCAACCGAGGGTGCCGACCAGCGCCATCAGGAGGATGAGAATTCCGAATTCCGAATTCCGAATTCCGAATTTCCGCACTCTGGACTGGTGCACCGAGGGGGCTCTCACATTCGAAATTCGCACTTCGAAATTCGAAATCACCGCTACAGGATATACCGCGCCAGGTCGCGGTCGCCGACCAGGCCCTCGAGGCGCGCCCGCACCATCGCGCCGTCCACCACCACGACCTCCCCGCGCCGCTCCGGAGCCTCGAAGCTGATGTCCTCGAGCAGGCGCTCGAGGACCGTGTGGAGACGGCGCGCGCCGATGTTCTCGGTCGAGGCGGACGGCGCGCGCCGATGTTCTCGGTCGAGGCGTTGATCTCGGCCGCGAGCGCGGCGATCGCGGTCACGGCCTCCGCGCTGAAGCGCAGCTCGACGTGCTCGGTCTTGAGCAGCTCGGTGTACTGGCGCACCAGCGAGTTCTCCGGCTCGGTGAGGATGCGCTCGAAGTCCTCGGCGCCGAGCGACTGCAGCTCGACCCGGATCGGAAAGCGGCCCTGCATCTCGGGGATGAGGTCGGCCGGCCGTGCCACGTGGAAGGCGCCGGCGGCGATGAACAGGATGTGGTCGGTGCGCACCACGCCGTAGCGGGTGTTGACGTGGGTCCCCTCGACGATCGGCAGCAGATCGCGTTGGACCCCCTCGCGCGAAACGTCAGGGCCGCGCCCTCCGGCGTCCTGGCGCGAGCAGATCTTGTCGATCTCGTCGAGGAAGACGATGCCTGTGTCCTCGACCCGCGAGATCGCCTCGCTCTCGACCTGCGAGCGGTCGATCAGCTTCTCCTGCTCCTCCGCCACCAGCACCGGCCGCGCCTCCCTGACGGTCATGCGCTTGCGGGTCTTGCGCCCCATGAGCCCGCCGAAGAGGTCCTTCATGTTGATCCCCATCGACTCCATGCCCTGCGGGGTGAACATCTCGACCGTCGGCATGCGGCTCTCGGCGACCTCGAGCTCGACCTCGTTGTCCTCCAGGGCGCCGTCGCGGAGCGAGCGCTTGAGCGCGCGCCGCCGCTCGGCGAGCGAGGCGTCGAGGGCCGAGGCCGAGCCCATCATGATCAGGTCGAGCAGCCGGTCCTCGGCGGCGCGCTCGGCGCGCACCGCCACCTCGGCGGTGCGCTCGGCGCGCACGAGCTGGATCGCGGCGTCGACGAGGTCGCGGATGATCGACTCGACGTCGCGGCCGACGTAGCCGACCTCGGTGAACTTGGAGGCCTCGATCTTGAGGAAGGGCGAGCCGGCGAGACGCGCGAGCCGGCGCGCGATCTCCGTCTTGCCGACCCCGGTGGGCCCGATCATGATGATGTTCTTCGGCGCCACCTCCTCGCGCAGCTCGGGCGGCAGCTGCTGGCGCCGCCAGCGGTTGCGGAGGGCGATGGCGACCGCCTTCTTCGCGGCCGCCTGGCCGACGATGAAGCGGTCGAGCTCGAGGACGATCTCGCGCGGGGTCAGCGACTCGAGGTTCACGGGCCCAGCTCCTCGATCGTGATGTGGTCGTTGGTGTAGATGTCGATCGCGGCGGCGATGACCAGCGACTCGCGCACGACGGCCGCCGCCGGCAGGGCGGTGTGGGCGACCAGCGCGCGCGCCGCGGCCAGGGCGCAGGGGCCGCCGGAGCCGACCGCGACCACGTGGTCATCGGGGGAGAGGACCTCGCCGGTGCCCGACACCAGGAGGGTGGTCGTGCGGTCGGCGGCGACCAGCAGCGCCTCCAGGTTGCGCAGGACCTTGTCGGTGCGCCAGTCGCGGGCGAGCTCGACCGCCGCCCGCTCGAGGTTGTGGCCGTACTCCTCGAGCTTCGCCTCGAAGCGGGTGAAGAGCGCGAGCGCGTCGGCCACCGAGCCGGCGAAGCCCGCGACCACCCGGCCGCCGGCCAGCCGGCGCACCTTGGCGGCGCCGTGCTTGAGCACCGTCGTCCCCAGGGTCACCTGCCCGTCCGACCCGATCGCCACCACTCCGTCGACTTCCTTCACTGCCACCTCCGCCGCCGGGCGCTTCCGCGTCGCGGACGTGCCCGCATTGTAACCTCATGACGTGTGAAGGTTGGAACGTTTGGCTCATCCGGAAATCCGTGCGATGGGCGACGGTCGATTTCGAATTTCGAGTTTCGGATCTCCACCCCCCCTCCGGGTTGGCGTCGCTGCAGGTCCACACGGTCAACAGGGGCCGGGGCAGTGGCAGCGGCAGAGGACTGTGGCAGCGGCAGTGGGCAGCGATGGCGATGCCTGCGGCTTCCAGGGCTTTCGAATGGGCGACGAGGTCGGTTGTCGTGAGGGCGTCGAGCATGGTCACCTCCGGGTCGTTCATGCTCTTCCCCACAGCCGGTGAGCAGCCGGCGTCAAGGGTGCGTCGCACCGGGCCCCCGGCCCGGCTTGCCCTTGACGCCGGCTGCTCACCGGCTATCTCGCCACCCGAACGACCCGGAGGGGGCCATGCCGCGGTCGCGCCGACTGCTCGCTGACCCGGTCCCTGCCACGGATACTGCCCTCTGACCCTGCACCTGCCACTGCCACCTGCCGCTGTCACTGCACCTGTATCCGGGCACTGAAACGGAAGCGGACACGGGTCAAACCCGGTGCCTCCATCTCATCAGATTCCGAAGGAACCGAACGTTCAAAGCTTGTCGAGCTTGGCGATGGTCGGCACCAGGACCTTGCGCCCGGCGCGGTCGAAGAAGACCACCAGCTTGAGCTGGGCGCCGCGGCCCTGGCAGGCGAGCACCACACCGGTGCCGAAGCGCGGGTGGCGCACCCGGTCG
>JALOKS010000464.1 GCA_025456385.1 Thermoanaerobaculales bacterium
CGCGGCGGCCGCGAGTCGCTGACCCCGGCGACCAGGAAGAAGTCGCGGTTGTTGCGGTTCGCCTCGGCGAAGTGCGGGCCGGTCTGCAGCAGCAGGGTGTCCCCCGGACGCAGCACAATCTCGCCGAGGCGGCCGGCGACCCGCGCCCCGTCGCGGTGCACCGCCACCACCGCCGCGTTGTAGTGGGCGCGGAAGTTGGAGCTCACGATGCTCTGCCCGATGAGCGGCGAGGACGGCGACACCACCGCCTCGGACAGTATGCGCTCGCGCTTCAGCGACAGCTCGTGCTCGTAGTCCGGGTCGGCGACCGGCACCAGGCCGGGGATGCGCTCGAGCTCGACGATCGAGCCCACCACGCCGGAAAAGCTCAGGACGTCACCCGCAAGTATGAGGTGGTCGGGCTGCACCGGGGCGATCAACTCGCCGTCGCGGATGATCTCGGCGAGGTAGAGGCCGTGCAGGTGGCGCAGCCCGGCCTCCTCGACGTGCAGCCCGGCAAGGCGGCAGCCCGGGCCGACCTCCATCTCCACCAGGTACTCCCTGGGGTTGCTGCCGATCGCCTCCAGGAGGTCGGTGCGGGCCGGCAGCAGGCGGTCGGAGAGCAGGACCAGGTAGGCGATGCCGAGCAGGGCGCAGGGCAGGCCGAGGGCGCCGATCTCGAACAGGCCCATCGGCCGCAGCGGCCCGGCCAGGCTCGGATCGGCGGCCACCGCCTCGGCCATCAACCCGTACACCACGAGGTTGGTGGAGGTGCCGATGAGGGTCGTCATGCCGCCGAGGATCGACAGGTAGGAGAGCGGGATGAGCAGGCGCGAGGGCGCGACCCGGTGGCGCGCGCACCAGCGCGACAGCATCGGGATGAACATCGCCACCACCGGGGTGTTGTTGAGGAAGGCGGACAACGGCGGCACCACGAGGCCGAGCCGCGCCACCGCTCCGACCCGGGTCCGCACCGAGCCGAGAAGGCGCTGGCCGATGAGGTCGAGGGCGCCGGTCTCGCGCACCCCGGCCGCCACCACGTAGAGGGCAGCGACGGTCAGCATGCCGCTGTTGGTGAAGCCCGAGAGCATCTGCTCGAGGCTGAGGATGCCGACCAGGCCGCAGGCGAGCACCGCCCCCCACAGCAGGGCGTCGGCGGCGAGGTTGCGGGCGAGGCCGACCACCACCAGCGCGGTCAGCGCCAGCGCGAACCAGGCGGCCCAGGTCACCGCCCGCCTCCGGCGCGCTCCGCGGAGCCCGCCGCCTGCACCCGCAGCCGGTCGAGCACGATCGAGCCGCCGGCCGGACCGGAAAAGCCGAGGGCGAGGCGGTGACGGCCGGCGCCCGGCGGCGGCGGCAGCGCCACCTCCTCGGGCGGCTCGGCGCCGCGCCAGCGCAGGATCACCGGCTCGTCGTCGTTCCAACGCACGGAGATCTCCGCCCGCCGCCGCGCGGGGCCGACGAGCCAGCCCTCGAGCGCCACCCCGCTGCCCGCGCGCAGCCTCAGCGGCACCTCGACACCCTGGCCATCCTCGAGCCGCCAGCCCCGGCGGTGGGTGAAGCGGGACACCGTCCCCGGAGCCGGCTCCGGCGCGCCGCCGCGCCGCCGCACCTGCGGCGCCTCGAGCTCGACGACGCGGTCGTGGCGGAGCTCGAGGGTCAGCACGAAGCCCGCCGCCGCGACCAGCCACAGCCCGACCCAGGCCCGGCGCATGGCGGCGCCCGCGGCCGGCCGCGCGCTCGCCGCGAGCCCGGCGAGGACCGCAGCCGCGACGATCGCCAGCGGGACCGCCCAGGTGGCGGTGCCGGGCACCAGGAAGGACGGCACCAGGGCGCGCGCGTCGGCCGCGAAGCGCCGGGCGAGCTCGTCGGCGAGCCACCAGCCGCCGTCGCCGGGGTTGATCGAGAGGTGCGGCCGCGTCACCAGCGCCCACCACGCGGCCAGGGAGGGCGGCACGAGGACCAGCGCCAGCCGCCGCCAGCGCCGCGTCCCGGCGAGCAGCATCGCGCCCGCGAGCGCGAAGGCCGGCAGCGCCGGCACCAGGTAGCGGCCGGGCGGTGCGCCGCCGCCGTACCACTCGAGCGAGGCGAGGAGGGCCGCCACCGTCAGGCCGCAGCCGAGGAGCAGGGCGCGCTCCCCGGCCCCGCCCGCCGGGTCGAAGGCGAGGCCGCCGAGCACGGTCAGGGCGAGGCGCGCGTCGCCCGGCAGCAGGTGGTGGAGCCGGCGGTAGGGGCCGAAGGGGTGGCCCATCGTCAGCCAGCCGAAGCCGAGGACGAGAACCGCCGCAGCAGCCAGGGCGAGGGCGCCGGCGAGGGGGCGCCGCCGCAGCCAGGCCGCGGCCGCGACCGGGAAGGTCAGCAGCGCGAGTCGGGTCTTGACCGCCGCAGCGGCGACCACCACTGCCAGGGCCGCGAGGCGGCCGCCGGCGGGCCTCGCGGCGAGGGCCAGCAGCGCCGCCACCGCGAGCGCGCCGGGCAGCTCGGCCCAGATCTGGCCCGCGAAGACGGCGAGCGGGTAGCTCGCGGCGAGCAGCAGGGCGAGCAGCCCGACCCGCGGCTCGGAGACGCCGAGCCCGCGCGCGCGGCCCGCGAGGAGGGCGGCCGTCGCCGCGCCCATCAGCGCCAGCAGGGCGAGCGCCCCCGCCCGCCCCCCGACGAGGTAACCGGGCAGGAGCAGGAAGGCGAGCCCCGGCGAGTGGAAGAGCGGCCAGCCGGGCGCGTAGAGCGCGTTCTGCGGCGTGGTGTCCAGCTCGAGGTCGTCGGCGATCGCGAGGTCGTGGTCGGCGGCGAGCGACTCCATGACCACGAGGTGGAAGGGCTCGTCGCCGTACAGCGGCGGCGTCAGCTGCGAGGCGGCGAGCGCGACCGGCACCAGCAGCGCGGCGACGGCGACGAAGCAACGCCGCTCCTCAAGCCATGCCCGCGCCGCCGGCAGCCAGGCGGCGAGGAGGGCCGCGAGGGCGAGGTCCGGGGCCAGGCGCTCGGCCGCCAGGTGCAGGGGCTCGAGGGCCGCCCGCGCCAGCAGGCCGCCTGTCACCAGCGGCAGCCACGGCATGACCGCCCACGGCCGGCGCCAGCCGCCGCTGGCCGCCTGCAGGCCGAGGACCGCGAGCGCGGCCGCCGCCAGCCACCACGGCAGCGCCCGCCCGCGCGGCGGCGTCGGCCGCGCCGGGCCGATGGTCTCGACCCGCACGACCACCTCGGCGGGGAGCCCTTCCGCGCGCCGCAGCACCGGCCGCTCACCGGCCGGCACCGCGAGGCGGTGGCGGGCGAACGGCCGCCAGCCGGCGTCGCGCCCGCCGTCCCCGGCCGCACGCCACACCGTCGCCGCCCCGCGGCCGTCGGCGCGCAGCTGGTGCTCCTCGCCGGCGATCGTCAGCACCGCCGCGGCGGCGCCTAGAGCGAGGCTCTCTGCCTCCCGCAGGTCGAGGTCGACGAGCCAGGGCCCGCCGGTGCCGGCGGCCATGGTCAGCGGCCCGAGCCCGGGGCCGAGCTCGAAGGCGCGGTGCTCGGGGGTGGGCGGCAGCGCCGGTCCGAGAGCCAGAACCGCCGCGAACCAGGCCGCGCCGGCGAGGCCCGGCCGCAGCCACGGCGTCAGCAGCAGCGCCACAGCGGGGATGGCCCAGCGCCACGGTGTCGCCGCCGCCAGCGCCTCGAGCGGCACCCCCGGCCACGACGCGAGGGCAGCCGCCAGCAGCCCGGCCGCGCCGAGGCCCGGCAGCCAGCCGAGGGCGGCGGCCTCCCGCCAGCGGCGCGCCCCGATCACGCCCCACACCGCGCACGCGAGCAGGGCGGCGGCGGCAGGGCCCGGCCAGGCCTGCCACGGCAGCACCCCGCCCGCCAGCGCCGCCAGCTCGGCCGCGCGCGGGCCGAGGCGGCGGGCAGCCGCCCACGGCGCCGCCGCCGCCAGCGCCAGCGCCAGCGCGATCTCGAGGGCCGAGAAGCCGGCGAGCCCGGGACCGGCCGCGGCCCGCACCGCGAGGCCCAGCGCCGCCGCGAGCACGGTCCGCCGCGCGGGCGGGGTCCGCCGCCAGGCGGCCGCGGCCGCGGCCCAGGCGAAGGCGACCAGGACGAGGAGCGGCGTCACCGTCATCCGCCGCATGGCGAGAGAGCCGACGGTGGTCAGGGTGAAGGCGGCCGGCACCAGCAGCAGCTCAGCACCTCTCCGGCGCAGGCCGTCCCCGCCCCAGCGCCCGCTTGGCAGCAGCGCGAGGGCGACCGCCGCCGCCGCCCACGCCGCCTCGCCGCGGGGCAGCGCGCCGACGCCGGCGAGGACCGCCGCCAGCAGCCCGAAGCCG
>JALOKS010000149.1 GCA_025456385.1 Thermoanaerobaculales bacterium
GCCGGTCGAGTTCGGCGGCGGCTTCGGCGGCGTCAACTTCCTCGAGCTGCCGCGCGAGCTCACCGGGGTCCCGGCGCGGATCGTCATGCTGCTCGGGAAATACTTCCCGACCGGCGCGCACAAGGTCGGCGCCACCTTCGGGCCGCTGGTCGAGAAGCTGGTGCGCGGCGCCTTGGACCCCACGACCCAGAAGGCGCTCTGGCCCTCCACCGGCAACTACTGCCGCGGCGGGGCCTACGACGCGGCCCTCCTGGCGTGTCCGTCGATCGCGGTGCTGCCCGAGGGCATGTCCCGCGAGCGTTTCGAGTGGCTGGAGAAGGTGGGCTCGGAGATCCACGCCACCCCGGGCTCCGAGTCCAACGTCAAGGAGATCTACGACAAGACCAAGGAGCTGAAGGCGGAGCGGCCCGACGAGATCGTGGTCCTCAACCAGTTCGAGGAGTTCGGCAACGCGGTCTGGCACTACGTCTGCACCGGCCGCGCCATGGCTGAGGTCTTCGAGACCGTAGGTGGGGAGGGATCGCGCTTTGCCGCGGTGTGCCTCACCCAGGGCTCGGCCGGCACCCTCGGCTGCGCCGAGTACCTGCGCGAGGTTTTCCCCCGACTCAAGGTGGTGGCGGCCGAGGCCCTGCAGTGCCCGACCCTGCTCGAGAACGGCCACGGCTCGCACCGCATCGAGGGCATCGGCGACAAGCACGTGCCCTGGATCCACAACCTCAAGAACACCGACGTGGTGATCGGCATCGACGACGAGGCCTGCATGAGCCTGATGCGGCTCTTCAACGAACCGGAGGGCCGTTCGTACCTGAAGGGCCGCGGTGTCGACCCGCTGCTCGTGGAGCGCCTCGACCTGATGGGCATCTCGTGCATCGCCAACCTGCTGACCGCGGTCAAGACTGCGCGCTTCTTCGAGATGCGCGAGAAGGACATCCTCTTCACGGTCGCGACCGACTCGATGGAGCTCTACGGTTCCCGCCTCGCCGAGGAGCGCGCGCGTCTGGGCCCGTACTCGGAGACGACGGCCGCGGTTCACCACGAGCGCCACCTGCTGGGAGCGGGCACCGACCACCTGCTCGAGCTCGGTTACCGCGACCGCCGCCGGCTGCACAACCTCAAGTACTTCACCTGGGTGGAGCAACAGGGCAAGACGGTGGAGGAGCTCGACGCCCAGTGGTATGACGACGACTACTGGAACCGGCACTTTCACGCCTGGGAGGACTGGGACCGGCGGATCGAGGAGTTCAACGATCGCACCGGGCTCATGGCCCGGTACCGGTAATTCGGGACGCGGCCCGGCCGACTCAGCTGTCGCCGACCGCCGGCTGCAGCGACCGGTCCTCGAAGTCGTCGTGGACCATGGCCTGGATGTAGCGCTCGCCGTGGACGAACGGCGTGCCGAGGGGCCACCAGCCCTCCTCGATACGTTCGCTCACGGCGCGCTCGAGCTCGCCCGGGCTGGGCGAGTGGACCAGTACGAAGCTCGAGTCGTGGCTCATGGTGCCGTCCCCGACCGGGAAACCGACCCGGTCCCGCCCTCCATCCCGCAGGATCGATGCCAGGTTTCCGCCAGCTGGGTGTGATGGCCGTCACCCGACCCCTGTCCCGAATCCGGACAGCGAGCCGCAGGGACCCCGCGGGCCGGCCGTCGGCCGGGGAAGGCCCGGTCATCCGGAGGCAGACCGGGCTAGGAGGCTCCAGATCCCGAGCACCGGCCGGATGTGAGAGGCGTCACAGACGAATTTCAGACCAATAGGCCAAATTGTAATTGCGAGATATGACAATGACTCTTCAGTCCAGATCCGGGATCAATGAGCAGCCGAGGCCGAACAGGGGCCACGGTTGTACACTGTGTAAGGAGGCTGTCATGCGGAGTCCCAACGAGCGCTCCCCCGAGGCCGGTCTGACGCTGATCGAGGTCCTGGTCATGATGGTGATCATCGTCCTCGTGGCCACGATCGCGGTCGCCCACTTCCAGAACTACCGCGAGAAGACCCGCCTGGTGGCCTGCATGGCCGAGATCCGCGGCATCCAGGCCGGGGTCTTCAGCATGGGCGACGGCCGCTACATCCCGACCCCGCAGGAGTTCTGGGAGTCGGCCTGGCCCGACGGCCGCAAGCACGGCCCCTACTACTACATCATCGACGGCGACCCCAACAAGGGCCACGGCAACGACCTCGACGCGATCGACGAAGAGAACCCCGGTGAGTCGTGGAAGAACCGCGAGAAGGAGGACATCAAGTTCGTGATCTTCTGCGACCACGACCACGGCGACCTCGCGAAGTACGTGTACCTGACCGACCTCGGCTCGCCGGTCCTGGCCGACGACGAGAACGACCCGGACTTCCAGCGCTTCATCAAGTGGGAGTTCGGAGGGCCCGGCGCGGGCAACACCGGCAAAGGCAAGAAGAACTAGTCGATCGCGGCGGCGGCACCACCCTCCCGCCCGCCGCGGCGACGAACCCCGAAGGCCCGCGGCGATCCGCGGGCCTTCTTGCTGTACAGTCGGCCCGTTGAACGGTGGAGGCGCGATGGACACCGACTCGCGGGGCCTGCGCGAAACCCGCCTCGGCGGAGACACGCTGTATCGGGGGCGGATCCTCGAGCTTGACGTCGACCGCGTGCGCCTGCCGAGCGGGGCCGAGACCCTCCGCGAGGTGGTGCGCCACAAGGGTGCGGCGGTGGTGCTGCCGCTGCACGCCGATGGCCGGGTGGTGTTGGTGCGCCAGTACCGCTACCCGAGCGACGAGGTCCTCCTCGAGCTGCCGGCGGGCAAGCTCGACCCCGGCGAGGCGCCCCGGAGCTGTGGGGAGCGGGAGCTCGCCGAGGAGACCGGCGTTCGGGCCGTGGAGATCCGCGAGCTCGGGAGCTTCCTGACCACCCCGGGTTTCAGCGACGAGGTGATCCACGCCTTCATCGCCACCCCGCTCGCCGCGGCGGCGGCGAGCGCTCAGGACCCGGACGAGGCGATCGAGCTCGTCGTGATGTCCGTGGCGGAGCTGCTCGAGGCCTGCCGCACGGGCGCGATCCGTGATGCCAAGACCCTGGCGACGATCCTCCTCGCGAGGCTGAATGGCTGGATCTAGAGAGAATTCGGAATTCGGAATTCGGAATTGGCGCCCACCCAACTTTAGAGGCGAGACCGGTTTGGTCGCGGGTCCGAATTCCGGCCTCGCGGTGCCCAACTCAGGATCCGGATTCCGACCTCAGAACCCAGAACTCAAAACTCAACACTCGAAGCTCAGAACTCCGCCTTCTGCTCGGCTGGGCAGTGCGCATCCCGCCGCCGGGTGAGATCGGCGATCACCGCGGCGCGAAAGTCGGCCTGCGAGTCCTCCGCGCCGAGGGCGCGCTTGTACTCGGCGATGTCCACCATCTCCATCCGGCAGCGCACGGTCTTGAAGGCCCGCGGCAGCAGCTCCCCGGGCGCCTGGATGTGGTGCAGCCCGCCGGAGTAGACGACGAGCATGCGGCCGTCCGGGAGCGCCTCCAGGATGTCCGCGATGCCGCCGCGAACGGTCATCTCCCGCCCCTGGGAGTCGAGACCGTTGCGCCGCTTCATGCGGCCCTCCGGCAGGATGATCACCAGGGTTCTCGAGTCCACCCTGTTGAGGACCTTGTCCCAGGTCGCGTCGCGCTGGCGGGTGACCACGATGGGGTAGCGGACGAGAAAGGCGAAGAAGAGGCCGATGCGGCGGCGCATGGTCTTTTCGGCGACCGGCAGCACGCCGTGGCGGGCGAACTTCCACAACAGGTTGAAGGGCGCGTAGCCGGCGATGATGGGCTCGTAGAGGCTCGTGTGGTTGAGGACGGCCACGATCCGCGTGCCCGCCGCGTAGTCCTCCGGCTCACCCCCGATCCACTCGTTCTCGAGGCGGAAGAAGAGACGGCTCAGGATCCGCACCCCCACCAGGAGGGCGAAGGTGATGACCGCCTTGATCACGAGCGCGCTCGCACGGCGGCCAGCTTAGCGCGAAGGCGCAGCGCTGGCATGTCGCAGCGCGGCAAGAGCGGAACTCACCAGTCGATGGTGAGCCCGAGGTAGGCGTTTCGCGTCGCCGCCGGGATCCACACCGGCTGCTCGCCGTCGAAGTAGCCGAAGGTGGTGTACAGGGCGTCGCCGAGGTTGTTGACGCGGCCCTGAAGGCCGAGCCGCCGCGCGCCGACGAAGGAGGCCGCCCTCGGCCCGAGGTCGAGCTCGAGCCCGAGGTCGACGGTGGCGTAGGCCTCGTTGACGCGGTGGATGTAACCGGCGGCCTGGCGGATCTCCGGGTACCTGCGCATGTCCTCGGTGTTGTCGAGGTAGAAGTCGTCGACGTAGCGCAGCTGGAGGAAGCCGTCGACCGGCCCCGCGCCGCCGATGAGCTGCAGGGTGGCGAGCCACCTCGGGCTGATCGGCAGCGAGTTGCCGGAGTGGTCGATCGCCTCGCCGTCAAACCCGTACTCGACGAAGTCGACGATCCGGCTTTCGGCCAGGGCGCCCGAGAGCAGGACCCGCCAGCGCGGCAGCGGCGTCCATTCGAGGTCGAGCTCGAGCCCGTAGTGCTCGGTCACCGCGCCGTTGGCCGTCACCGGATCGCCGTTGTTGTCGAGCCCGCCGGCCCACACGATGGCGTTCGAGAAGTCCAGGTAGTAGAGGTTGAGGGCGGCCGAGCCGGCCGACCAGGTGTGGCGGGCACCGAGCTCGTAATCGGTCAGCTCCTCGGGCTCGAGGTCCTGCGGCGGCGGCGACCAGTAGTCCTGCGGGTCGTAGAGGTCGCGGAAGGCCGGCTCGCGTCCGCCTCGGGACACATTGGCGTAGAGGCTCCAGCGGTCGCCGGGGCGGCAGGTCACGCCGAGGCGCGGCAGCAGGAAGGAGTAGGTGCTGTCGATCTCGATGCCGTTGATCCGGTCGTCGTGCATCTCGTAGCGGTGGTGCGTCCAGGTGAGGCCCGCGAGCAGGCTCCAGCGCGGGCCGAAGCTCCAGCTCTCCTGCACGAAGGGCTGCAGCGTGGCCTTGTCGAGCTCGTAGTCGTAGGTGCGGTGGTCGGGCGGCAGCTCGGGCGGGTAGTGCTGAGCCCACTGGACGATCCCGAAGTGGCGGCCGCTGTGGAGGCGGAGGGCGGCGCCGAGCTGGAGCGAGCCGCGGCCGCCGCTGTGGCTCCACTCGAGGCTCGGGATGAGGCCCGCGTCCCACTCGTCGACCTCGCGGCGTCGCACCAGGTCGGAGGTGTCGATGAGCCGGCCGTCGGGACCCGGAAAGGGCTCGAGGCCGTACTCCGGCAGCCAACCGTCCTCCTTGAACTGCTGGAAGTAGCCGTCGCCCGAGAAGAAGAAGAGCGTGTTCTGGAGGACGAGCGACGGGCTCAGCCTCCAGGTGTGGATGAGCTGGTAGTGGGGCTGGAAGAAGCTGTCGATCTCGCCCGGGTACACGAGCGGGTTGAAGCGCCGGTCGCGGCGCTCGTCGCCGGTGATCTCGCCGTCGAGGTACGGGCGCGTCACGCCCTCGTACGCGAGGTGGGTCTCCTCCGGGCCGCCGAAGAGGTTGATGCGCAGGGTCGTGGTCTCGCCGGTGCGGACGAGCGAGCCGAAGTAGCTCCACATGTCGGCCCACGACTGATCGCGGTAGCCGTTGCTCGTCACTCTCGAGTAGCGGAAGGTGGCGGCCCAGCGCTCGTCGACAAGGCCGGTGTCGTAGCTGAGCGAGAGGCGGGAGGTGCCGTACGAGCCGCCGAGAGCGACCAGGCGCAGCCTGCGCTGGGGGAGGGGCGGCGCGGTCCGCAGGTCGATCGAGCCGCCGATCGCGCTGCCGCCGTAGAGGGTCGTGCCGACGCCCCGCTGCACCTGGATGTCGCCGGTCGTCGCCAGGAAGTCCGCGAGGTCGATGAAGAAGAGCCCGTGCGAGTGGGCGTCGTTCAGCGGCACGCCGTTGAGGCTGACCGCGGTCCGGCGCATGTCGAATGAGCGCAGGTAGAAGTACGAGTAGCCGATCCCGTTGCCCGAGTCGTTGCTCGCGTAGAAGCCAGGCACCGACTCGAGGAGGATGGGCACGTCCTGCGCCCAGTAGCGGCGCTCGATCTCCTCGCGGTCCAGGTTCGAGACGGTGACCGGGGTTTCCCCGGCCGCTGCGCGAAGGCCCGTGACCTCGATCTCACCGGCAAACAACGGCTGCAGCTCGAGGGTCAGGGCATCCGCCATCCCGGGCACGAGGCCCTCGAGCTCCAGCACCTGAAAGCCCTCGCCTTCGACCCGCAGCCGGAGCCCGGTCGCGGGCTGGACCGGCAGCTCGAGCCGAAAGCGACCGAGCTCGTCGGCGGCGACGCTCAGCTGGACGCGGTGGCCGACGAGGGTGACCCGCGCGCCGGGGACCGGCCGCCCCGAGGCTGCGTCGATGACCACCCCGCTCAGCTCGGCGGCGGTCGCCGCCGCAGCGATGCTCACGGCGAGGGCGAGACACGAACAGAGTGTGGCGAGCTTCATGGCGCACCTCCGAGCAGGGCCCACGACCGGAGGTGACGAGTTCGGGGAGCCCGCTTGCGATGCGCTGCGGCAGGGAAAGTGGGCGTCTCCAGATCCCTCCGCCGGCATGACCCGGATCAGGTTCGAGGGGTGTGCTCTCAGCCCCGCCGCCGGCGGGGCACCCCCACGGAAACGCT
>JALOKS010000150.1 GCA_025456385.1 Thermoanaerobaculales bacterium
CCCGGAAACGAGGCCGAGTGCTCGGCGGAGCGCCACTCCCACACCACCCGTCCGCGGCGGTCGACCTCGAGCAGGTAGTCGCTGAGGTCCCCGGCGTCCTGGGCCAGCACCAGGTAGCGCCCGTTCGCCAGCTGGATCAGGTCGTGATGCGGGAGGTCCTCCGACCTCGGCAGCCGGAAGAACCACCGCAGGCGACCCTCCCAGTCGTACTCCTTGATCAGGTTGTCGGCGCCGATCACGGCCAGCCGCCCGGCGCGGTCGAGGCGGGCCCTCCCCACCGCCCGCACCTGCGGCCAACGGTGCAGGATGCGCCCGTTCATGTCGATGAGCATCGGCAGGCGGCGCTGGTAGAGCACCAGCGAGCAGCCGCCGGCCGAGGCCCCCGGGTCGAGCTGGCGGACCCAGGTTTCCGGGCGCTCACGCTCGAGCCGCGCGGCGAGGTCGTCGACCGCGGCCGCCGCCTCGACCGCCGCGAGCTCGCCTTCGCGCCGCCGCTCGCCGCGCCCCCGCTCGAAGAGCAGCACGGCGGTGACCGCCAGGCCGAGCGCCAGGAACACGGCCACGCGGCGCAGCGGCGAGCCCCGCATGCCGGCACCGGCTCCGTCAGCCGGCATCCTGCGCCGACAGGTAGCCCTCGCGCTCGAGGTAGAGCAGGATCTCCCGCGTCGCCTCGGCAGGGCTCAGGTTGGAGGTGTCGATCCGGACCTCCGCGTCCGCCGGCAGCTCATACGGGTCGGAGATGCCCGTGAACTCCTTGACGATGCCGGCGCGCGCCTTGGCGTACATGCCCTTGCGGTCGCGCGCCTCGCAGACCTCAAGCGGCGTCGCGACGTGCACCAGCACGAAGCCGCCGCAGGGCGCCACCATCTCGCGCACCTCGCGCCGCACGACGTCGTAGGGTGCGATCGGTGCGCAGATGGCGACCCCGCCGGCACGGGTGATCTCCGCTGCGACGAAGCCGATGCGGCGGATGTTGAGGTCGCGGTGCTCCTTCGAGAAGCCGAGCTCGGAGGACAGGTTGCGCCGCACGAGGTCGCCGTCGAGGAGGGTGACGCCGCGGCCACCGATCTCCAGCAGCTTCACCCGCAGGGCGTTGGCGACCGTCGACTTGCCGGAGCCGGAGAGGCCGCTGAAGAACACCGTGAAGCCGCGCCGGCTCCGCACCGGGTGGCGGAGCCGCAGCTCGCGCGCCACTCCGGGAAAGGTGAACCAGTCCGGGATCTCGCGCCCGTCGTCGAGCCGTCGCCGGACCTCGTCGGCGGCGAGCCGCAGCACCCGCCCGCCGGCCGGAGCGCTCCCGGCCGCCACGAACTCGCCGCGCTCCTCGAGGTAGGCCATCGGCGTCGCCGGAAGCCAGGTCACCCCGAGCTCGGCAGCGTGCTCGGCGAGCAGCGCCGCGGCGTCCCCGGCGCGGTACGCCGGCGCGCCGGCGGCATCGAGCACCGAGCCGTTGTCGTCGCCGTCAACCAGCAGGTGCGTGCAGCCGTAGTTGCGGTGGACGATGGCCTGCAGCACAGCCTCGCGTGGCCCCCCGCCGCGCGGCGCCATAGGCAGCAGGTTGAGGCGGGCGAGGAACTCCGGGTAGTGCGGCATCAGCGCCTGGTAGCAGCGCACCCGCGTGTAGTGGTCGGCGTCGCCGGGCTCGTCGAGCCCGACCAGCGGGTGAACGAGCAGGCCCGCGCCCTGGGCATGCGCCGCCGCCAGCGTCATCGCCTGCTGCGCGCGGTGGATCGCGCGATGCGTCTGGAAGGCGACGACCTTCCTCCAGCCGAGCCGCCCGAAGCCGTGCCGCAGCTCGCCGGGGCTGAGCCGCAGCTCGCGGTAGTCGTAGTGGGTCGGCAGCTGGAGCCCCTCGACCGGGCCCGCGACCGCCCACTCGCCCTGCCGGTGGAGGTGGCGGCGCACCTCCGGCCGCGCGGGATCATCGCTCCCGAAGAGAGCCCGCGCCTCGGCCTCGCGGTCGGGCCGCCACAGCTCGCACACGGTGAGCGCCGCCAGCATCACCCCCTCCCGATCCCGCAGCGCGACGCGCGCGCCTGGCGCGAGCCCGCGCGCCGCCTCCTCGCCGACGTCGAGGGTGATCGGGAGCGGCCACAGGCGGCCGTCCGCGAGCCTCATGCCCGCGCACACCGCCGCGTGGTCCGCGGACCCCATGAAACCCTCGAGCGGCGAGTAGCCCCCGTTGAGCAGCAGCTCGAGGTCGCAGAGCTGCCGCAGCTCGAGGTCGAGCGAGGGCCAGTCGCGCGAGGCCTCGCGGAGCTCGGCGACCCGCTCCTCCTCCGCCAGCAGCTCGACGAGCCGCCCGCCGTAGGGTTCGATCAGGTGGTCCACTCGAGGTCCTTTCAGAGCTCAGCAGATCGTGACGGGCCCTGCTGACGGGAACGCCCCGGATTGTAGCCACTCGGAAAGGGGTTGCATAGGACGGCGCGGCTCTCGGACCCGAGCTCGCGGCATGTTCCGGAGCGCGGCCCGCGGCGTCCAGATCGTCGTCCGCGGGCTCCGCTTGACTTGCCGGCCGACCCGCGCCACCCTGCAACCCCGGAGGCGACATGGCGACGGACGAGCAAAAGGTGATCTTCTCGATGGTGCGGGTGAGCCGCAGCCACGGTCAGAAAACAGTGCTGCGCGACATCTCGCTCGGCTTCTTCTACGGCGCCAAGATCGGCGTCCTCGGACTCAACGGCGCGGGCAAGAGCACGCTGCTGAAGATCATGGCGGGCATCGACGAGCCCTCGAACGGCGAGGTCGTACGGTCACCCGGCTACACCTTCGGCCTGCTCGAGCAGGAGCCTCAGCTCACTCCAGGCAGGACGGTGCGCGAGGTCGTCGAGGAGGGGGCGGCGGAGGCCAAGGCGCTCCTCGCGGAGTTCGACGCTCTCGCCGAGCGCTTCGCCGAGCCGATGGACGACGACGAGATGCAGAAGGTCCTCGACCGCCAGGCCGCGGTCCAGGACAAGATCGAGAACATGGGCGCCTGGGAGCTCGACTCGCGGCTCGAGCTCGCCATGGACGCCCTCCGCTGCCCGCCGGGCGATACCGTCGTGGACGTGCTCTCCGGCGGCGAGCGGCGCCGGGTCGCCCTCTGCCGGCTGCTCATCCAGCACCCCGACATCCTGCTCCTCGACGAGCCCACCAACCACCTCGACGACCTCTCGGTGGCGTGGCTCGAGCGCCACCTCAAGGACTACCCCGGCACGGTCATCGCGGTCACCCACGACCGCTACTTCCTCGACAACGTCGCCGGCTGGATCCTCGAGCTCGACCGCGGCCACGGCATCCCCTGGAAGGGCAACTACTCCTCCTGGCTCGAGCAGAAGGAGGAGCGGCTGCGGCAGGAGGAGCGCAGCGAGGGCCGGCGCCAGAAGACCCTCGAGCGCGAGCTGGAGTGGATCCGCATGGCGCCGCGCGCCCGCCACGCCAAGGGCAAGGCGCGAATCAACGCCTACCAGGAGCTGCTGTCGCAGGAGCCCGAGGCGATGGTGCGCGACCTCGAGATCTGGGTCCCGCCGGGCCCCCGCCTCGGCGACGTCGTCATCGAGGGTGAGGGTCTCGCCAAGGGCTTCGGCGACCGCCTGCTCTTCGACAAGCTCACATTCTCGGTCCCCCCGGGCGCCATCGTCGGCCTCATCGGCGGCAACGGCGCCGGCAAGACCACTCTCTTCGAGATCATCACCGGCCGCCAGCAGCCGGACAGCGGCAGCCTGCGCCTCGGCGAGACCGTCAAGCTCGGCTACGTCGACCAGAGCCGCTCCACCCTCGACCCCGAGAAGTCGGTGTGGGAGGTCATCTCCGAGGGCTCCGACTCGATCTGGCTCGGCCGCGCCGAGGTCAACTCGCGCGCCTACGTCGGCCGCTTCAACTTCACCGGCGCCGACCAGCAGAAGCCCGTCAAGCAGCTGTCAGGGGGCGAGCGCAACCGCGTGCACCTCGCGCGGATGCTGAAGGAGGGCGCCAACGTCATGCTCCTCGACGAGCCGACGAACGACCTCGACGTCAACACCCTGCGCGCGCTCGAGGAGGCGATCCTGGCCTTCGCCGGCTGCGTGCTGGTGATCTCGCACGACCGCTGGTTCCTCGACCGCGTGGCGACGCACATCCTCGCCTTCGAGGGCGACTCGCACGTCGAGTGGTTCCCGGGCCCGTACTCGGACTACATCGCCGACCGCCGCCGCCGCCTCGGCGACGCCGCCGACCGCCCGCACCGCGTCACCTACCGGCCCTTGACCCGGAGCTGAGCCCGGTGCGGGCGGGGCGCCCGCATCACCACGACCTTGGGGCCCGGATCGGCCGCGGGCTCGTCACCGCATCGTGACGAGCGATGGACGGCGTGGTGGTGCGGGCGTCTCGCCCGCGCACCCGGCCACCACTCCTCGCGGCCTCCCGCGATAGCATGGGCCCGTGGACCCGAGATCGGAACGACGATGACGGTTCTGCTGCGCAACCTGCCGCTCGCCCTCGACCGCGACGAGGCGGCGCTGCGCGACACCGCTGCCGAGGCCCTCGGCCTGCCGGTCGCGAGCGTCGCCCTCCTCAGCATCGTGCGCCGCTCCCTCGACGCCCGCGGCCGGCGCGAGCCGCGGTTCCTCTACACCGTCGCGCTCGAGCTCGACCCCTCCACCGAAGCCGCCCTGCTCGCACGCCGGCCGCCGCCGGTCGAGGCCTTCTCGCCGCCCGCCCGCGTCGAGGTGCCGCCCTGCGAGCCCCGGGGGGCAGGCCCGCCCCCGGTTGTGGTCGGCGCCGGGCCCGCCGGCCTCTTCGCCGCCTGGCGGCTGGTGCAGGCCGGCGCCGCACCGCTGGTGATCGAGCGCGGGCCCGAGGTCACCGACCGCAGCCGGCGCTGGCACCGCTTCCTGCGCGGCGAGGCGCCCTTCGACCCCGAGTGCAACCTGCTGTTCGGCGAGGGCGGCGCCGGAGCCTACTCCGACGGCAAGCTCTACACCCGCGTCCACGATCCGCGGGTGCGCGACGTGCTCGAGCTGCTCGCCGCCTGCGGCGCGCCGTCGGACATTCTCTACGACGCCAAACCCCACGTCGGCTCCAACCTGCTGCCTTCGGTGGTGCGGCGGCTGCGGCGCCGACTGCTGGATGGGGGCGCGCAGTTCCGCTTCGACGCGACGATGACCGGGCTGCAGGTCGCGGGCGGCCGGGTCCGCTGCATCGTCGTCGGCGAGGATCTCGAGATCGACGCCGCGGCGGTCTTCCTCGGCCTCGGCCACTCCGCCCGCGACACCATCCGCCGTCTCCACGAGGCGGGCATCGCGATGGAGCGGAAGCCCTTCCAGCTCGGCGCCCGGATCGAGCACCCGCAGCGGGTCGTCAACCGCATGCAGTACGGGCGCTTCGCCGCAGACCCGCGGCTGCCGGCGGCCGACTACCGCCTGGTCGCGAAGCTGCCGGGCGGTGACGTGTTCAGCTTCTGCATGTGCCCGGGCGGCGAGATCCTGCCCGCCACCGAGAAGCCGGGCTTCATCTGCGTCAACGGCGCCTCGCCCCTCGGCCGCGGCGGCCGCTTCGCCAACTCCGGCTTCGTCATCACCCTCGACCCCGACCACTTCGGCGGTGCGGGCCCGCTCGCCGGCCTCGAGCTGCAGGAGCGCATCGAGGCGCGAGCGGCGGCGCTGGCCGCGGTTCCCTTCGGCGCCCCGGCGCTGCGGCTCGCCGACTTCCTGGCGGGCCGCAGCACGCGCGGCGCCCTTCCGGACTCGAGCTACCCGCTGCAGTTGACGGCCGCCCCCTTCGAGGAGTTCCTGCCGGCCGAGGTTCTCGGGCGCCTGCGGCGCGGCCTCTCCGAGCTGTGCCGGCGATTCCCCGCTCTCGCCAGCCCGGAGGCCCTGATCGTCGGCCCCGAGTCGCGCAGCTCCTGCCCGGTGCGCATCCTCCGCGATCCGGCCACTCTCGAGTCCCCGTCGGCCGGCGGTCTCTACCCCATGGGCGAGGGAGCGGGCTACGCCGGCGGCATCGTCTCGGCGGCGATCGACGGCATGCGCTGCGCCGAGGCCTGGCTGGCGCGGACCTGAGGGGCCTCGCTGCGGGCAGGCCCGGCGATCTGCTATCATCGCCCCGTTGTTGAGATCGTGTTCACATTTCAAAGGAGGCGCGGCGCCGGGCCACTCCCCCGCCGCCCCCCGGAGAAGGAGGCAGACCATGAAGAGATGGATTCTGAGCCTGAGCCTGCTCGTCGCGGCCGCACCTGCCCTCGCGGGCGTGGTCTACCGGGTCGAGACGACCGACCACGACAGCGACCCACCCGCCGTCACCGCCGGCACGATGAGCGCCGAGGGCTCCTCGCTGCGCATGGAGCTCGCGTCGAAGAACCAGGGCATGACCGAGATCATCTACCGCGGCGACCGCCGCGAGCTGCTGATGATCGACCACGAGAAGAAGACCTACACGGTCATGGACGAGGCGACCCTGAAGGAGCTCGCCGCGCAGATGAGCCAGGCGATGGCCGCCATGGAGCAGGCGCTGGCTGCGGTGCCGGAGAGCCAGCGTAAGAAGATGGAAGAGATGATGAAGGCGCACATGCCGGTACAGGCGGGCTCGGCCGAGCCCTCCGAGCTGCGCGCGACCGGTGACAGCGACACCGTCAACGGCTACCCGTGCACCCGCTACGACGGCGGCGCCAAGGAGAGCGAGCACTGGGTCACCGGGTGGTCGAACGTCGAGGGCGGCGACGAGGTCGCCGAGGTCTTCGAGAGCATGGCCGGCTTCTTCCAGGAGCTCATCGACAGCCTGCCGGACTTTCTCGGCGCCCGCGGCGCGGCGGACGCCGCATACGCCCACATGCGGGAGATGAAGGGCTTCCCGGTCGTCACCCGCACCTACGGCGCCGGCGGCGCCCTCGAGATGGAGACCGCGCTCACGTCCTCCGAGTCGGTGAGCCTCGAGCCCGCCACCTTCGAGCCGCCGGCCGGCTACAAGCGGCAGGACATGATGCAGCAGGGCAAGAAGGGGAAGAAGAAGTAGGAGACGAATTCGGAATTCGGAATTCGGATTTTTCGTACTGCTGACTGCAGCGCCCTTCTGAACAGCGTTGTCGATCGATGATGGGGCTCGGCCCGGCGCCGGGCCCATTCTTTTCATCTGAGCGAAGCCACCGAGCCGTCCTGAGTGTGCGGCCCGTCGCGGCGCCCGTGCGTTGTCACACAGAGCGATCGCCCCCCAGCTTGTCATCTTGAGCGAGGCGCCGCAGGCGCCGAGTCGAAAGATCCCGTGAAGTCCCCGCTGGCTCGCAGGTCGCCGGTCGCGTGATCTCGCGTCACGGGAGGGCGCGACCCGCCGTGCGGCGGCCGCACCACCACCCGCCCAGGATACCGGAGGTGGGAGTCGACTGCCGGCCCGGGTGAGCGGACAGCGCTCGCCGTCTGGCACCAGCACCGCACCGCCTCGTCCGGCCGAGCTACACTCGGGCCATGACGGCGACACGGCGGCGGTGGC
>JALOKS010000151.1 GCA_025456385.1 Thermoanaerobaculales bacterium
GCAGCGGAGGCGCGGAGTGTCGAGGTTCCCTGCGCCGAGGTTCTCGAGGGCGTGGCCGCTGCCGTCCGGCCGCTGGCCGAGAATGCCGGAGTGGCTCTGTCCTCGGAGTCGCCGGCGGACCTCGGAACGCTGACGGTCGACCGTGGCCGGCTCGAGGACGCGCTGCGCCGACTGCTCGCGCGCGCCGTCGCGGAGACTCCCGCGGGCGGCCGTGTCACGCTCGGCGCCCGGCGCCTGGCCGGGGAGCTCATCCTCGAGGTGCGGGACGGTGGACCGCCGATCGCAGAGGATCGACTGCGGGCTGCCCTCGAGCCCTTCGCGGCTGCTGCGGGCGCGGCCGGAGGGGCGAGGAAGGCGGATCCGAACCTGGCGATCGCTCGCCGCCAGGCCGAGGTCTGCGGCGGTCGCCTCGAGGCCGAACCGGCGGCGCACGGGTCGGTCCTCCGGATCCGCCTCCCGCTCGGCCGCGCGGACCTCTGAGGCCCGGACTCACACCCCGGCCGTCGCCGCCGGCGCCCGGCACGACCCCCGGGGCACCCGTCGCACCTCGACGCGGCGCTTGATATCACCCGCGGAATGGTGTGTGATCGGCGCCGATGACCAGCCTCGAGTACTTCTCCACCCGCCTCCCGCACTTTCTCGAGGACCTCCGCAGCCTGACGACCATCGAGACGCCGTCGGGCGACCTGCCGCGCCTCGACCACGCCGCGGCCCACCTGCGGACGCTGATCGGCGGGTCCGCCGAGGTCGAGAGCGAGCGATCCGCCGACCACGGCCCGCTGCTCCGGCTGCGGCGGAGCGGTGTCGGCGCTCGCGTGCTCCTCATCGGGCATTTCGACACGGTGTGGCCGATCGGGTCCTGGCAGGAGCTGTGGCGGGTCGAAGGCGGACGCGCCTTCGGGCCCGGGGTCTGCGACATGAAGGGCGGCGTGCTCTTCATCGTCTGGCTCCTGCGATTCCTCGCCGAGCAGGGCCTCGAGCATCCCCACATCGAGGCCATCCTGAACCCGGACGAGGAGGTCGGTTCCCCGGCGTCGCGCGCCGCCATCGAGGAGGCGGCGCGCCGCGCCGACGTCGTGCTGGTGCTCGAACCCGGCACCCTCAGGGGCGACCTCAAGCTCGCCCGCAAGGGCTCGGGCGAGTACGTCGTCACGGTGCACGGTCGCGCCTCGCACCAGGGGGCGTCACCCGAGCTCGGCGTCAACTCCGTGGTCGAGGCGGCGCGGCAGGTGCTGCGGCTGATCGAGCTCGAGGACCCTGCGGCGGGAACGACCGTCGGTCCGAACGTGATCAACGGCGGCACCGTGAGCAACGTCGTGCCGGACTGCACCGAGCTGCGGGTCGACGTGCGGGCCTGGACCGAGGCTGAGACGAAGAGGCTCGACGCGGCGATCCGTGGCCTGAAGCCGGCTCACGCGGGCTCGCGGATTCACGTCCTCGGCGGGTGGAACCGGCCGCCCATGGCGGTCAGCGAGGGCTCTCTCGAGCTGTTCGAAGGCGCGCGGATCCTCGGCCGCACGCTCGGGCTCGAGCTCGAGTGGGTCCGCTGGGGCGGGTCGTCGGACGCCAACATCGCCGCATCGGTCGGGGCGCCGACGATCGACGG
The DNA here is from genome assembly GCA_025456385.1 of Thermoanaerobaculales bacterium. Lineage (GTDB taxonomy): Bacteria > Acidobacteriota > Thermoanaerobaculia > Thermoanaerobaculales > Sulfomarinibacteraceae > Sulfomarinibacter. The sequence continues at coordinate 1,607 of JALOKS010000151.1, forward strand.
CTTCGGTCCGATCGGCGAGGGTGCACACGAGCGTGACGAGTGCATCCTCATCGACGAGGTCCCGAAACGCCTGGCGCTGTTGACCGAGGTCGTCCGCTCACTGGCCCTGATGCGCCAGGAGCCGGGCGGAAGCCAACCGGATTGATGCACGAACCCGGAGGAGGACGCCATGCATGAGGTCGTGATCGTCGGTGCGGTGCGCACCCCGGTGGGCGCGATGGGCGGTGGGCTCAGCGGGCTGCAGGCGCGTGAGCTCGCGACCCTCGCGATCCGCGCTCTGCTCGACTCGGCCTCCGTCGACCCGGGGCTCGTCGAGTACACCTGCATGGGGTGGGTGATGCAGGACCCCCGTTCGCCAAATCTCGCCAAGGTCGCCGCCGAGTTCGCCGGGGTGCCGTTCACCTCGCCGGGCACCACCTTCCACGAGAACTGCGCCTCGGGAGGCGCCGCCATCCACAGCCTCGCCCGCCGGATCATGCTCGGCGAGGTCTCCCTCGGAGTCGCCGGCGGCGTCGAATCGCTGAGCAACGTCCCGCGGTACCTCTTCAGCGGCCGCATCAAGAACCAGATGTACGGCGACATGGTCCTCGTCGACGGGCTCTTCGGCGCTCTCACCGATACCAACGTGGGCGAACGCGGCGAGCTCATGGGCCTGCTCACCGAACGCCTCGTCGAGCGCTACGGCGTCTCCCGCGAGGAGCAGGACGAGATCGCCTGGCGCTCGCACCACGCCGCGCTCTCCGCCTGGGACGAGGGCGCCTTCGCCGGTTACGTGGTGCCGGTCGAGGTCCCGCAGCGCAAGGGCCCGCCGAAGCGGGTCGAGCGCGACGAGGGGCCGCGTCCCGTGACCCGGGAGGAGCTCGCGGCGGCGCGCCCCTACTTCAAGCCCGACGGCGGCACGATCACCGCCCTCAACGCCTCGAGCGTCAACGACGGGGCTGCGGTGGTGCTGCTGGCGAGCGCCGAACGGGCGGCCGCCCTCGAGCTCGAGGTTCTGGCCACGCTCCGCGCCTTCCACAACGTCGGCGTTGCCCGCGAGTACATGGGCGAGGGTGCGTTCAAGGTCATTCCGGGGCTGATCGCGAGAGCCGGCCTCGAGCTCGGCGACGTCGACCTCTTCGAGCTCAACGAAGCCTTCGCGGCGGTGCTCGCGGCCGCCTTCCACGACCTCCCCGGGCTGCCTCGGGACCGCACCAACCTCTGGGGCAGCGGCATCTCGATCGGCCACCCGGTTGGCTGCACCGCCGCGCGGCAGGTCGTCGACATGACCCACCAGCTGCGCCGGCGGCAACGGCGCATCGGGCTCACGAGCCGCTGCGTCGGCGGCGGCATCGGCAGCGGTGAGATTCTGGTGGCGGGTTGAGGCGGCTGCGGGAACTGACCCGGAGCGTCACTCGCCGTCGCATTCGTTGACGCCAGACGTCATTCCCTGGCTGCGGTGAAGGCGCTCACCGTGACGGGCAGGCCCCTCGTCCCCAGCCGCGCGGCGCCGCGATTCAGCCCCCGAGCCGGCCCGATGAGGCCCCCAGCCCGAGCGCCGAAACCGCCGCCGGCAGCCCTGCGATGCCTAGTTCTGGGCACCCTGTGGAATCTGCAGGAAGTTTCCGTCGACGATGACGATATCGTCCTCGAACAAGGTCGTGATGCCCTCGGTCCAGGGCTCGGTGGCGGTACCGTCGAGCGCGTAGGAAACCAGGGTGTAGAAGTCGCCGTTGCTCTTGTAGTAGAAGGACCTTTGCCACGCATCGACCGTCACCATGCCATCGCCGATGAACGGAGCGAGGTCCGGGCGGAGGTCTTCGACTGCCACGTAACTGCTCGCCACAGGGAACTTCGCGAAGTCCTGCTGGTACATCGCGATGCCGTTCGAAATCCCGCGCATGTCGCTGACGGTCCGCGTCTGGCGACTTCGCTGGATGGCGTTGAGCAGGTTCGGAATCGCGATCGCGGTGATGAGTCCGATGATGGCCGCCACGATCAGGAGTTCGACAATGGAGAAACCGCGGCTTGACGAGTGGTTGTGCGTCTTCATGCCGTTCCTGCGAAGCAATCCGCGTGCCAGGAACAGGGGACTTCGGGGAGTTCGGCCGGCCCTTGAGCGGCGCCGGGACCCTGTGGTACAGTCCACCACCCGGTGAGCGGGCATAACTCAGCTGGTAGAGTGTCAGCTTCCCAAGCTGAACGTCGCGGGTTCGAATCCCGTTGCCCGCTCCAGCTCACGACATCACAGCAGCTCGAGGATGGGATCGATGGGCCTCTTCGGACGTGACGACAGACCACCGCGGGCCGCAGGCTCCGCGCCTGCCAGGCCGGCCCGGGCGGAGGCGGGGCAGCCCCTCCCGGGAGACGGCGACCGGACGGTCATCGCACCCTCGATCCACATCGAGGGGACCCTGACCTGCACGGGCGAAGTGCTTGTCAACGGAAAGGTTTCTGGCAGGATCGAGGGGAGCGGCCTGATCCGCGTGGCGCCCCGCGGCGAGGTCGCGGCGACGATCCACGGGCGGACCGTGGCGATCGCCGGCAGGGTCCGCGGCGACATCACCGCTGACGAGCGCATCGAGCTCGAGACCACCGCGAACGTCGAGGGCGACATCACCGCGCCGCGCATCCTGATCAAGGATGGCGCGACCTTCCGCGGCCAGGTCAACATGCGGTCGCCGGTGGCCCCCGGCGCGAGCGCTCCCCCGCCGGACCCTGCCGGGCCGCCGCACCCCGGCAGGACCTGAGGGCGGCCTCCCGGCTGCCGCGGCGCGCTGCGCCCCACCAGGTCACTGCGAAACAGCCCTGTACCGTTTTGAGTCAGCTTCGACGAGGCGCCCGACGTCAGCCGGAGTCGCCGGCCCCGGCCCCGGACGCCGCCTGCGGTTGGCCGATGGCAGGCCGGTAGCGCTCGCGGTAGATCCCCAGCAGGGTCAGGAACACCGCCATCATCACGGGCCCGAGGAGGAGGCCGACGGCGCCGAAGGCCGCCGCGCCCCCGACCAGGGAGAGGAACACGAGCAGAATGTGCATCTGCGCCCGCCGTCCGACGAGCAGCGGCTTCATCCAGTACTCGACCACCGTCGAGATGATCGCGAGCGGCACGAAGAGCAGGATCGCCCGCGAGGTCTCGCCCGCGACCAGGAGCAGCAGCGAAAACGGAATATAGACGAGGGTGATGCCCACCACCGGGATGAAGGCGAGAACCGCCATCACCACCCCCCACAGGACGGCGCCCTGCAGGTCGACGACAAGGAACATCAGCCAGCCGGCGATGCCCTGGATGATGCCCGCGACCCCGTTGCCGACCACCAGCGACGAGGCCATGTCCATGAACCGCTCGGCGATCAGGGCCTGCTCGTCGGCGGGCATCGGCAGGGTGTCCTCCAGCCAGTCCTTGAAGCGCGGCCCGTCGACGAGCAGGTAGTACACGATGAGCACCCAGAAGATGAAGCCGAAGACGAACCGCACCAGATGCTTCGCCGTCGCCACTCCCTGCTTGTAGAAGAAGCCGCCGATGCGGACGCCGCTGGTCGCGATCAGCTCGTAGGCTCGGTCGACCGTGAGCTGGGTGCCGAAGGGCCGCAGCAGGCGGTTCAGCTCATCGATCTGGTCCTGCCGCCCCTCGAGCATGCCGCGGAGGTTGCCCTCCGTGAGCTGCGTCGTGCTCAGCTCGTAGATCTCCAGCGCCTCCTGTGAGACCTCGAGGGCGATGATGTAGAGGGGCACCAGCAGGACCGAGATCAGAATCACGCACACGATGACGCCGGCGAGGTGACGGCGGCCGCCGAGCAGGTTCACCAGCTGCGAGTACCAGGGGCTGATCATGCCGGCGGCGAGCAACGCGAGCAGGATCACGGAGAAGAACGGCAGCAGCACGAGCACGACGACCCCGAGGCAGACCACCATCGCGGCCAGCAGCCCGACCCAGGCGGCCCGGCGCGGGTGATGGTCGTCAAAGGCAGTCGAGCCTCCGAGCTCCTCCTGCGACAGCAGCTTCGCCTTGAGCCGCGGGCCTCTCAACACAGCTCGTCCCCCTGTCACTTCGATTGTCGCTCGTGCCCGGGCAGGCCGCAAGGGCGCACACCCCCTCGCTGCCCGTGCCTGGGTTATACTCCGGCGCCGTGAGCCGGGTGTCCTGGGACCGCTACTTCATGAACCTGGCCGTGCAGGCGGCCACGCGGTCGACCTGTCCGCGCAAGAGCGTGGGCGCGGTGATCGTCCGCGACAAGACGGTGCTCTCCACGGGGTACAACGGGTCGATCCGCGGCGCTCCCCACTGCACGGAGGTCGGCTGCATGATGGAGAACAGCCACTGCATCCGCACTGTCCACGCCGAGGCCAACGCCATCGTCCAGGCGGCCCGCCACGGCACCCGCATCGAGGGCTCCCAGATCTATGTCACCGCCTCGCCGTGCTTCAGCTGCTTCAAGCTGATCGTCAATGCGGGAATCGGCGCCGTCTACTTCGGCGAGTTCTACCGCGACGAGGCGGTCCTCCGCTTCGCCGACGAGCTCGGAATCGCGCTGGTCCAGCTCGGCCTCGCCGATGAGCCGACCGACGGATGATCGAGCTCGACCTCAACACCATCGCCATCCCGCTGGAGTGGGCCGAGATCTTCGGGCGCGAGGCGCCGACCGACGTCGAGATCGGCTCCGGCAAGGGCAAGTTCCTCTGTGAGCTCGCCGCTCGGCGGCCGGATCGCAACCTGCTCGCCGTCGAGCGCTCCCCGAAGTACCACCGCCTGTGCTGCGAGAGGGCGGCCCGCCGTGGGCTCGGGAACGTCCGAGTGCTGTGCACGACCGGTGAGGACCTCCTCTTCCGCCTCCTGGCCGAGGACTCGGTGTCGGAGCTCTTCGTGCTCTTCCCGGACCCCTGGCCCAAGAAGCGCCACCACAAGCGCCGGCTGATCCGGGCCGAGGTCGTCGCGGCGATGGCACGGGTCCTCCGACCGGGCTCACGCCTGCTCGTGAAGTCGGACCACGCAGCGTACGC
>JALOKS010000152.1 GCA_025456385.1 Thermoanaerobaculales bacterium
GCCACGCGTTCGCGGAAGAGCAGCGCCGAGACCGGGATGATCAGCACCGGGGCGAGGGCCATCAGGGTGGCGGCGACGCCGGCCTCCGTGTGCTGCACGGCGAGCAGGGAGAGCGAGACCCCGAGAAAGGGGCCGAAGAAGGCGCCGAGGCCGGTGCTCGTCATCGCGCGGCGGTCGGCGAGGGCCGGACGCACCCGCGGCCACCAGCCGGTCAGCGTGAAGACGAGGGCGAAGCCGGCGCAGCCCACGAGGACGCGGATGTGGGTGGCGGCGAAGGCGTTGTACGCACCCATACCGTACTTCGAGAGCACGAGCCCGAAGGCCTGGCCGGCGGCGCCGGCGAGGCCGAGCAGGATGCCGCTCGGAGGCAGGCGCTGCAGCAGGCCGTCGGCGTTGGCGCGGCGCTCCCACACCACGGTCGACACCCCGGCGATGGTCAGCCCCATGCCGAGCAGCTGCCGCGGCGTCAGCACCTCCCCCATCACCAGGTAGCCCGCCGCGGCGGCGAGCACCGGGACCAGGGTCATCAGCAGCATCGACACCCGGGCGCCGACGACGACGAAGGCGCGGAACAGGCAGAGGTCGCCGATCGTGAAGCCGACCAGGCCGGAGAGCCCGAGCCACAGCCAGGCGTGGGCCCCTGCGTCGAGGGGCAGCGGCAGGCCGCGGGTGGCCCAGGTGAAGGCACCGAGCAGGAAGGCCGCCATCACGAGGCGGATCAGGTTCACCGCCAGCGAGCCGGCGCGCCGGCCGGCGGCCTCGAAGGCGAGGCTGCTCACCGTCCAGCAGGCGGCGGTGCCGAGCGCGGCGATCTCGCCGGCGTGCGGAATGGGCGTACTCACGGGCGGGCATTCTACGGCAGCGGGCGGCCCCGCAGGTGGCGCCGGGAGCTACCCGGCGTTGAGCGGGGTGAGGATCACCTTGCCGTGGAGCTCGTCCTCGACCAGATGTCGGAAGGCCTCGCGAACCTCGGCGAGCCGGAAGCTACTGTCGATGACCGGGGTGATTGCGCCGTTCTCGAGGAGGTCTCCGAGGGCTGCCATTGCCTCCTTTTTCGTCGGCATCGGGAGATCCGGGCCACGAAACTGCTTCACGAAACGCGAGAGGAGCATGAGCCCGAGGAAGCGGGGAATGAGGCCGAAGACCGGCCTGCCGGAGGCCCCGTAGTTTTCGTGCCCGATGAGGACGTACCTGCCGTCAGGGTTCAGGGCGCGTCGGCACGAGCGAGCGGGGTGGTTCCCTGGAACATCCACGATCAGGTCGTAGCGGACCTGCCGACGGGTGAAGTCCTCGCGCATGCCGTCGATGGCCTCGTCGGCCCCGAGTGCGCGGAGCATCTCCAGCTTGCCCGCGACATCGACGGCGGTGACCCGCGATCCCCTGGATTTCAAGATCTGCAGCGCGAGCGCGCCGACCCCGCCACCGGCGCCGTTCACGAGCGCCGTCTGCACCGGCCGCCCGGAGTGCGGCCCGCGAAGGTTCTGCAGGACAATCAGGCCCGAGCTCGGGACGGCAGCGGCCTCCTCGAAGGTGACTCCGGCCGGCTTCACTGCGAGCTGGTCCTGGTGGACGGCCACAAACTCGGCGAAGGCTCCGCCGTTGGTCCACTGGTGGCCCGCAACGGTCTCGCCGAACACGGCGTCACCCAGTCCAAACCTCGTCACGCTGCTGCCGACCGACTCCACGACGCCCGCCATGTCCGTGCCGGGAATCGGGTTCCCTGGCCTGGCAAAGCCCGCTCCCATCAGCCGAAGCACGAAGGGCCGCCCCCGCACGACGTGCCAGACGTCGGGATGGAGCGACGCTGCGTGCACACGCACGAGGACCTCTTCGTCGCCGACCACCGGCGTGGCGACATCCCGCACCTCAAGCATCTCCGGAGGACCGTACCTCGCCTGGAAGACCGCCTTCATCTCGACGTGACGTGAACGACCTTCACGCCTCCACCTCCCAGCGGTGGTTGCAGCAGGATTCTCCCTGCATCAGGGTCGTGGCGCGCTTCAGGTGCATTTTCGGGTTGAACGCGGTCGCCATGGCGAAGTCGGGGTGGCAGATCCAGGCGTAGCCGAGCTCCGCCGCGGCGAAGGCGAGGCGGCTGCACCCGAGGCAGGCGAAGGAGCCGACCGCGCAGAGGCCGGTCATCAACTGCCGGCGGTCGAGGTCGGTGGCTTTCCGGTGGCCGGCCAACAGGCACCTCCTGCCATGAGTTCCAACTGCGAGCATCGTGGCGGTTCTGGCCACCACTGTGCTGCCCAGGCAGGTTCGGCGCCCCGGAATGCCGCTCGCCGTCGCGTGTCGAGTGTGAGGCAACCCGGAGGAGATTCGACACCGGGACCCGCGCCGAGGCGGAGGAGCTCGCCCGCACCGACCCGTCCGTGCGGGCCGGCCGGCTGACGATCCGCGTCGTCCCCTGGTACGGGCCCTACGGACTGACCTACGCCGACCGCGAGGTAACCAAGCCCGTTCTCTGAGGCACCCTGCTGGCTCCGGTCCGACCGCCGGCTCCATCAGGACGCCGAGGTGCCGAACTTCGCATTCGCGCTTTGTCGAGGAATCTGTTCTCCACCATCACCACGAGTTCACGACGGTTCAATGAGTGATTGCGAGCGGTGGCACCCGTCCACCATGCCAGCTTGGGTGATTGCGCCGGCCGGGGGGGGGGAGATGCTTCGACCCGCTCGCAGGATTCGTTCGCTCGGGGCAGGTCTGGGCGGGCGTTGGGTGATGGGCCGGTCGGGTTCACCGACCGGCCCCATGAGGTTCTGGCTGTTGTTCTGCCGGCCATCGTCGACGAACGGTCGGGTCAGCGGCGGCTTCAGTAGGCAACCGCCCCGGCAATGGCGAACTCGATCGGCCACGACGGATCTTCGAAGCCCTCGAAGGTGACGTACACCACGCCGTGGAGCCACCCGGTGGCATCCTCGAAGCGGCCGGTGCCGCCGACGATCACGAAGTCGGCTTCCTGAACGATCAGTGGCGGCGGCGCCACGGTGACGGCGGTAAAGGTCGCCCGGAGCTGGTCGCCATTGGCGGCGGTGAACGTCGCCTCACCAGCCACCGCCGCACTGCCGTCGAGGGTCGAGCAGTGGGCGGTGGTGAGCGTCACACGACCGAGGTGGGAGATCCGGCCCTCGGTATCGCCCAGGGTCTGCCACGGGGCTCCGGTGACGCCGAGGCACGCCTCCGATCCGGGGAAGGTGGCCTCGCCGGCGGTGCTGCCCCTGAACGGTCTGAGCTTCGGGTCGGCTGCGGTGCTGACCGATGCGGCGGTCATGACCACCAAGGCAAGGACAACGATCGCTGCATTCTTGCGCATGATTTTCCCCCCTTCGTGGGCAGGTGCCCACCTCTCGCGGACGTTGATGGGTCTGAGACCGGGCTCAGAAGGTGATCGTGCCGACGAATGCCATCTCGATGGGCCACTCCGGTTGGTCGTAGCCCTTGAAGGTGACATAGACCATGCCCAGGGCCTGACCGGACGCCCTGGCGTAGCGCCCGGTGCCGCCGTCGATGATCAGCTCGCTCTGCTGGACGATCAGTGGCTGGGGCTCGACGGTGGCGGCTGTGTAGGTGAGGTGCAGCTCGTCTCCCTCTTCAGCCGTCAAGGTCATCACGCCGTTGAGCGCGCGACCGTCCTCGGTCACACAGTGGCTCGAGCGGCAGGTGGTCCGCCCGAGCGGGGTCAACTCGCCCGCGGCCGTAGTGACGGTCTTGAACAGCTGGCCGGAGATCTCGAGGCAGTCTTCGGTTTTCGGAAACCTGGCACTACCCGACAGGTGTCCCCAGAATGGCCTCAACTCGGCTGGTTGATGCATCCTCACCTCCTTCCCGCGGTCGGGTGTCGTGGGTCCGCCAGCCCCGCGGCACCATCGACTGGTCGAGTGCTAGACTCCTTATAGGTGTCCAAATCGCGAAAGGCACGGTGGTGTCGCGAGGTGACGCGTCGTGACGCGACTGGCGTCGGCTGTCGTCGTCTGAAAGGGTGACGCGAGTCGGATCGGTGGTCGGGAATGGCGTCTGACCGGCTCATGGGTTGGAAAGCCATCGCGGGTCATCTGCAGGTCTCGGTGCGGACCGCCCAGCGATGGGAGCGCCTGGCGTCGCTGCCGGTTCGCCGACCCGCGCACGGCTCGGTCTTCGCCTTCGGCGCCGAGCTCGACGCCTGGGGGGCGAGTCACAGCGACGAGGACCGGCCCGAGACCACGGTTCAGGACCGGCCGAGGTCGATCGCGGTGCTGCCGTTCGCCGACCTCGACAGGAACCAGGCGACCGAGATCCTCGCCGACGGTCTCACCGAGGACCTGATCAACCTGCTGGCCAACATCCCGGGGATCCGGGTGGTGGCGCGGACCTCAGTGTTCCACTTCAAGAGCCGTCCAGCGGACGTCCGCGAGATCGCCGAGGTCCTGGGAGTCGACGCGGTGCTCGAGGGCAGCGTCCGCCGAGACAGCAGTCGAGCGCGGGTTGTGGCCAAGCTGATCGATGCCGGCACCGGGTGCCACCTCTGGTCGGATCGCTTCGACCACGAGCGTGCGGACCTCTTCGGGATCCAGGACGACATGGCGCACGCCATTGCCGGGGCGCTCCGCGGCTCGTTTGCCGCCACGCTCGGCGATCCGCCGCCGAGCCCCTACCGCGGAACCTCCGAAACCTACGAGCAGTACCTCGAGGGCCGCTACCACTGGAACACCCGCACACCGGCGGGGTTCCTCAAGGCACTGGAGACATTCAAGCGGGTGCTCGACGGGGACCCGAAGATGGCGGTGGCGTGGTCCGCACTCTCGATGTGCTACGCGATGTCGATCGGGTACTCGACGTGGTCGATCGAGGACACCCTGAAGCTCGCCACCGAGGCGGCCGACACGGCCATCGCGCTGGATCCGGCGCTCGCCGAGCCACACCTCACCCTCGGATTCATTGCCGCGTGCTTCCGCTTCGACTGGGAGGCGGCCGAGGCCCACTTCCGACGGGCCCTGACGCTCGAGCCCGGAATGGCCTTCGCCCACAACCTGATTGCCGCCATGCTCCTGGTCCCGACCGGTCGCCTGACCGAGGCCGAGGCCCACATCCAGAGGTTCGCCGAGCTCGACCCGTTCTCGCCGTTTTCGTTCCAGACCATGGCGCGGTTCGACCTGGTCAATCAAAGGTACGACCGAGCCCTCGAGCGCTTTCGGGCCGCTCTGGCACTCAACCCTTCCATGCCGTGGTCGCTCATGGGCTTGGCCGAGACCCTCATCATGCAGGATCGTTACGACGAGGCGCTTGCCGGGCTTTCGAAGATCGAGATGCCTGCCTTCGGTGCCGGGTACGCAGGCTACTGCCAGGCCAAGCTCGGCCGGACCGAGGATGCCCGACACGCCCTTCGACGGCTCGAGGGCCGAGCCCACGCCGAGGTCGCGTACCAGGTCGCCGTGCTGCGCTTCGGCCTCGACGATCTCGATGGGACGTTCACCTGGCTCCATCGCGCGGTGGATCATCCCGGCGTCGCGCTCCACTGGATCGGTCAATTCTCGTTCTGGAACCCGGTGCGCGACGACCCGCGTTTCATCGCGATCCTCCGACGGATGAACCTGGCCTGATCCGTTCAGGATTGGCACGGGTGGCGCCAACGCCCATCCATGGCAGAGCTCCAGGACCGTGGCGGGAACGGTGGGGCTGGAAGGAGACCGGCCCTAAAGGTGCCGGGCACCGAGTTCCGCAATCCTACCTGAACAACGCGGTCCACCTGATGGAGGCCTTCCTCGAGTCGACCTCCGACCCGTACTACGGCGGCGAGGTCGATTACAGCGACCGCGCCGAGCACTGCTGGAACGGCGACCACCTCAACCCCAACCACATCTCGCGCCTGCGCTACAACACGATGTACCTCGAGCGCATCCTCGCGCGCATCGAGGAGAGCGCCCCGAAAGGCGCCGACCTCACGAGCTGGAGGCACTGAGCCCCTGCGCCGGCCGGGGCCGGCCGCGGAATATGGCGCCCTACCACGGGTTGCGTGTGGAAGAACCGGGAGGAGCACAATGCGCCGTATCCTGCTCGCCGCTCTCGTCCTGATCCTCGCGCCGTCGCTCGCCTTGGCCAACGATCCGGCCACCCGCTCGCCGGTCGAGCGCGACGAGCGCGGCATGCGGATCTACTACATGGGCTTCCTGAGCCGCGGCCCGGCGTGGACGGCGGAGGTCACCGACCAGACGCGCGCCCTCCAAGAGGCTCACCTCGCCAACATCCGCCGCCTCGCCGAGGACGGCCGTCTGCTGATCGCCGGGCCCTTCGCCTACGACGAGTCCGACACCGACCAGAGCCTGCGCGGCATCTTCATCTTCGACACCGGGACCCGGGCCGAGGCCGAGGAGCTGGCCCGCACCGACCCGGCCGTGCGGGCCGGCCGGCTGACGATCCGCATCATCCCCTGGTACGGGCCCTACGGGCTGACCTACGCCGACCGCGAGGCGGCCGCGCCCGCCCCCTGAAGCGCCTCGGCCGCTGTCTCAGGGCTCCCCGAGGGCCGCGACCAGCTCGGCCGGCACCGCCTCGCGGGCGTCGCCGCCGAGCTCGCCGTGGAGAACCCGACCC
>JALOKS010000153.1 GCA_025456385.1 Thermoanaerobaculales bacterium
CGGATATCCACCAACGCCACCACCCCGGCCAACCGCTCCTCGGTGCCGATGTACTCGGCGAGCGCCTCGCCCCACTCCTCCTTGAGCTGCGCGCTGACCGCGGCGTAGCCGTAGCCCGGCAGGTCGACGAGGTAGAAGCTGCGGTTGACGAGATAGAAGTTCAAAGATCGGGTCTTGCCGGGCGCCTTCGCGACCCGCGCCAGGCTCCGCCGGAAGAGCCAGTTCAGAAGGCTCGACTTGCCGACGTTGGAACGCCCCGCGACGGCGACCTGGGGCAGCCGGTCCGCGGGCCGCTCTTCGGGCCTGAACGCAGAGCCTCGGAACGTGAGCTCGGTGATGTCCAAGATCTCAATGAGCCAGCGAAGGCGGGTCGAGCCGCGCCTCCGCCCCGCCGGCAGGCGCGGACACCTCCGCGTCCTCCGACCGCACCAGGGAGTGCGCGAGCACCTGATCCATGTGTTCGACGAAGTGGAAGACCATCTCCTCGCGCACGGCGTCGAGGATGTCCTCGAGGTCCTTCTCGTTCTCGGCCGGCATCACGACCTCACGGATGCCTGCGCGGTAGGCGGCGAGGATCTTCTCCTTGATGCCGCCGACCGGCAGCACGTGCCCGCGGAGGGTGATCTCTCCGGTCATCGCGACATCCACGCGCACCGGGGTGCGTGTGAAGGCCGAAACCAGGGACGTCGCCAGGGTGATGCCGGCCGAGGGCCCGTCCTTGGGAATGGCGCCCTCGGGGACGTGGACGTGCACGTCGGTCTTCTCGAAGGCCTCGGTGTCGATGCCGAGGACCTCGGCCCGCGCCCGCACGAAGGAGAGCGCCGCGCGCGCCGACTCCTGCATCACGTCTCCGAGCTGCCCCGTCAGGGTGAGCTGGCCCTTGCCGCGCATGAGCGTCGCCTCGGTGAGGAGGAGCTCGCCGCCGACCTGGGTCCAGGCGAGTCCGAGCGCCGCCCCGATCTCCGGCTGCTCCTCCGGGCGCTGGGCGCGGAAGCGCGGCTTGCCGAGCAGGCCCTGGATGGACTCGGGGGTGACCTCGAGCCTGGTCCCCTTCCTGAGCCGTTCCTTGAGGGCGCGCCGGGCGAGCTTGCGGCACACCGACGCGATCTCGCGCTCGAGATTGCGGACGCCCGCCTCGCGGGTGTAGCGCTCGATCAGCAGGATGATGGCCTCATCCGAGAACTCGATCTTGAAGCGTCCGACGCCGTGCTTCTCGAGCTGGCGCGGGACCAGGAACAGGCGCGCGATCTCGAGCTTCTCCTGGTGGGTGTAACCCGACAGCTGGATGACCTCCATGCGGTCGAGCAGCGCCGGCGGGATCGAGTGGGTGACGTTGGCGGTGCAGATGAAGAACACCTTCGAGAGGTCGTACTCGATGTCGAGGTAGTGGTCGTGAAAGCTGTTGTTCTGCTCGGGATCGAGGACCTCGAGGAGGGCGCCGGCGGGGTCGCCACGGAAGTCGGCCGCCATCTTGTCGACCTCGTCGAGCAGCAGCACCGGGTTGACGGTGCCCGCCTTGCGCATCATCTGGATGATCTGCCCCGGGAAGGCGCCGATGTAGGTCCGGCGGTGGCCGCGGACCTCGGCCTCGTCACGCACCCCGCCCAGCGACAGGCGGACGAAGTTCCGTCCGGTGGCGCGGGCGATCGAGCGCGCGAGGGAGGTCTTGCCGGTCCCGGGCGGGCCAACGAAGCAGAGAATCGTGCCGGTCGTCTTGCGCACGAGCTGGCGGACAGCCAGGAACTCGAGGATGCGATCTTTGATCTTCTCGAGCCCGTAGTGGTCCTCGTTGAGAACGGTCTCGGCGCGGGTGATGTCGCGGATCTCGCGCGAGGCCTTGGTCCAGGGCATGGCGAGCAGCCAATCGACGTAGTTCCGCGAAACCCCGGCCTCGGCCGACACCGGCGGCATGCCCTCCAGGCGGCGGAGCTCGATCTCGGCCTTCTCCTTGGCCTCGGCGGTCATGCCCGACTCCTCGACCCGCTTCTTGAGCTCCTCCAGCTCCTCGGTGTTGTCGTTGCGCCCGAGCTCCTCGTTGATCGCCTTGATCTTCTCCGACAGGTAGTACTCGCGTTGCGCCTTCTCCATCTGCTTCTTGACGCGCGACGAGATGCGGCGGTCGATATTGAGCTTCTCGATCTCCATGTCGAGGAGGTCGTTGAGCTTCTGCAGGCGCTCGACCGGGTTGAGGATCTCCAGCAGCTGCTGCTTCTCGGCGGTGGGCTGCGACATGTGAGCGGCCAGGATGTCCGCAAACTGGTCCGGGTCATCCGTCTGCAGCGACGCCAACACCCCCTCCGCCGACAGGTGGTGCGAGAGCTTCGCGTACTCCTTGAAGAGCTCGACCAGCTGCGACATGTAGGTGGTGACCGCCGGGTCCATGCTCGCCTGGACGCGGATGCGCTCGACCTCGGCCATCAGACACTCGTCGTCGAGATCGAAGGACACCAGCCGGGCCCGGCCGAGGCCCTCGACCATCACCTTGATGTTGCCCGAGGCGAGCTGCAGGTGCTGGACGACCCGGGCGACCACACCCAGCGGAAAGATGTCGTCGGCGCCCGGCTCGTCGACCTTCGGGTCGCGCTGGGTGGCGAGGAAGATGCGCTTGTCGGGTCGGGCCAGCGCGCGCTCGAGCGCGACCACCGAGGGCTTCCGGCCGACCACGAACGGCGCCATCATGTGCGGATAGACCACCATGTCGCGGAGAGGAACGACCGGGAGGTGCACGGTGGAGGATTGTGTCGTCATGTGTGGGCTCTTCGTCGGGTGCGGGTTGTGGTCGCCGCGGCGCCGGTTACACCAGCTGCCGCGCGAACATTCTAACTGACCTTGCGGACCGCCGGCAGCGGCGGCACGCGGCCTTGGACCACCTCTTTCGAGATGGTCAGCTCCTTGAGCTCGGGCAACGAGGGGATCTGGTACATGATCTCGAGCATCAGCTCCTCGAGGATGATCCGCAGGCCGCGCGCTCCGACCTTGCGGGTGATCGCCTCGTCGGCGATCGCATCCAGGGAGCCGGGGGTGAACGAGAGGTCGACGCCCTCGAAGGAGAGCACGGTCTGGTACTGACGAACCAGGCAGTTGCGGGGCTCGGTGAGGATCCGGACCAGCGCCCCGTGGTCGAGCTCGTGGAGGTCCGCCACCACCGGCACGCGGCCGACAAACTCAGGGATCATGCCGTACTTGATGAGATCCTCGGGATGGACCTGTGACAGCAACTCCGAGGATCTGGGGGCGTTGGCGCGGAGGTCCACGCCGAAGCCCATCCGCTTCTGGTTGAGGCGGTCGGCGATGACGTCGTCGAGACCGACGAAGGCGCCGCCGCAGATGAAGAGAATGTTGGTGGTGTCGATCTGCAGGAACTCCTGGTGCGGGTGCTTGCGCCCGCCTTGCGGCGGCACGTTCGCGACCGTGCCCTCGAGGATCTTGAGGAGCGCCTGCTGGACGCCCTCGCCCGACACGTCACGGGTGATCGACGGGTTCTCCGCCTTGCGCGCGACCTTGTCGATCTCGTCGATGTAGACGATGCCGCGCTCGGCGGCCTCGCGGTCTCCGCCGGCGGCCTGGTAGAGGCGGAGGAGGATGTTCTCGACGTCTTCGCCGACGTAGCCGGCCTCGGTGAGCGTGGTCGCATCGACGATCGTGAAGGGCACCTGGAGCTGGCGCGCGAGTGTCTGGGCGAGCAGGGTCTTGCCGGTGCCCGTCGGGCCGATGAGGAGGATGTTCGACTTCGCGAGCTCGACGTCGTTGCGGCCGCGGCCCGTCTGGTACTCGATCCGGCGGTAGTGGTTGTAGACCGCCACCGACAGCTTCTTCTTCGCGGCCTCCTGGCCGATCACGTACTCGTCGAGGTGGTGCTTGATCTCGTGCGGCTTGGGGA
The DNA here is from genome assembly GCA_025456385.1 of Thermoanaerobaculales bacterium. Classification (GTDB taxonomy): domain Bacteria; phylum Acidobacteriota; class Thermoanaerobaculia; order Thermoanaerobaculales; family Sulfomarinibacteraceae; genus Sulfomarinibacter. The sequence continues at coordinate 3,881 of JALOKS010000153.1, forward strand.
GAATCTGGTCCCGCGCTTTTGCCTCGTGGACGCGGTCCTCGGCGATGATGTCGAGGCAGACCTCGACGCACTCGTTGCAGATGTAGACGGTGGGGCCGGCGATCAGCTTCCGCACCTCGTGCTGGCTCTTGCCGCAGAAGCTGCAGCGCAGCATGTCACCGTCGCGCTGGACCATTCAGTCCTCCTCGCAGCATTGTATAACAAAAGACCCCGGTCCGCCCGATGTTCATCCCGCCTACTCTCTGGAAACAATGATCTTGTCGATCAGGCCGTAGTCTCGAGCGGAGCCGGCTTCGAGGATGAAGTCGCGCTCGGTGTCGTTGTTGATCTTGGCGATCGGCTGCCCTGTGTGGCGGGCGAGAATCTCGTTGAGGCGCTCACGAAGGCGCATGATGTCCTTGGCGTGGATGTCGATGTCGGAGGCCTGGCCCTGGAGACCGGACATCAAGGGCTGGTGGAGGAGAACCCGGCTGTGCGGCAGCGCGAAGCGCTTGCCCGCGGCGCCGCCCGCCAGCAGCACGGCGCCCATCGAAGCCGCCTGGCCGAGGGCGATGGTCGAGACGTCTGGCTTGACGTACTGCATGGTGTCGTAGATCGCGAGCCCGGCGGTGATCGAGCCGCCCGGGGTGTTGATGTAGAGGTAGATGTCCTTCTCCGGCTTCTCGGCCTCGAGGAACAGCATCTGCGCGATCACCAGCGAGGCCACCTGGTCGTCGATCGCGGTTCCGAGGAAGATCACGTTGTCCTTCAAGAGCCGCGAGTAGATGTCGTAGGCGCGTTCGCCGCGGCTGGTCTGCTCGATGACGACCGGAACCAACATCACTCGGCCTCCCCGCCCGCGCGCCGGATCATCTCGTCGACTGTGGCGGCCAGACGCGCGCCGTGCCGGATCCTGTCGAGACGGTTCTCGGCCGCGAGCTTCGCCTTGTGCTCGGCGGCCGGCACCGACAGGCGGGCCGCCTCGGCGGCGATGAATGCGTCCACGTCGGGTTCGGGGACCTCGATCTTCCAGTCCTCGGCGAGCTGCTCGAGAACGAGGGTGTCGAGAACCTCGCGGCGCGCGGCGGGCTCGGCCTTGGCCGCGATCTCCTGCCAGTTGATGGTCTCGGGGTTGAGATCGACACCCTGCATCGCCAGGGTGTAGGCGTAGCGGTCGAGCTGCTCGCGCAGCGTCGCCTGCACCAGCGACGGCGGCAGATCGCCGAGATCGACGGCCGCGGTCAGGTGCTCGAGGATGAAGCGCCGCCAGCTGCCGCGCCGCGCCGCCCGCTTGTCACGCTCGAGGACCGCGGCCACGCGCTCGCGCAGCTCGGCCAGGGACCCGAGCCCGATGGCGGCAGCCAGGGCATCGTCGAGCTCGGGCAGGGCCTTGCGCTTGAGCGCCTTGACGGTGACGGTGTAGGTCACCGTCTTGCCGGCCTTCGCCGCATCCTCGAGGTCCTCGGGCAGGACCTTGGTGGCCGTGCGCCGCTCACCCACAGCCGCTCCCTGCAGGGCCTCGTTGACCTCCGCCGGCACGCGCTCGGAGCCGAGCACGAAGTGCGCATCATTCTCGGTGTAGGGCGGGTCGTCGCTGCCCTCGACGGCACCCACGAGATCGACCTCGACCCGCATGCCGTCGCTCGCCCGGGCGTCGTCGGCGGGCTCCCAGACAGCCTGCTCCTCCTGGATGCGCCCGAGCTCGGCGTCGACCTCACCGTCGCCGACCTCGAGCGGGTACTGCGGCAGCTCGAGCCCGGCGATCTCCGGCAGCTCGTAGCGCGGCCGCACCTCGAGCTCGGCCGTGAAGGAGAAGCCACCGTCGGCGCCGAAGCTGAGATCGCGGATCTGCGGGCTGGTCAGCGGCTCGAGGTCCTTCTCGCTGTCGAAGACCTCGCGCCAGAGCCGTCCGGTGAGGTGGTCCTTGAGCTCGCTGTCGATCTCGTCGGCATAGCGGGTGCGGACCGCCGCCTCCGGCGCCTTCCCGGGTCGGAAGCCCGGCACCCGCGCCGAGCGGCGGATGGTGCGGATGATGCCGTCGCGTTCGCGGCTGACAGCGTCCGGCTCGAGGCTCGCGGTGATGGCTACGGTGTGGTTGGCGCCTCGGGTCACGGTGTAGGGCATGGGTGGGTCTCCGGGAGGCTCGAACCGGGTGGTGCGAAAGGGGGGATTCGAACCCCCACGGGGGGACCCCCACGAGATCCTAAGTCTCGCGCGTCTACCGGTTCCGCCACTTTCGCGGTGGGGAATGGTGAGCCGTGGAGGAATCGAACCTCCAACCTAGTGATTAAGAGTCACTTGCTCTGCCAATTGAGCTAACGGCCCACAACCACTCGACACTGTAGCGAAAAAAGCCGTGCGGGGCAAGCCCATTCGGGAATTCCCGGAGATCTCCGGGCCCGGAGGGACTGCCGCGTCGGGCCGGCCTACCTCCGGTGCACGAGGTGCTTCATCTCGGAGCGGCCGAGCTCGCACTCCGCGGTGATCACCACCGCCGAGGTGCCGCCGGCGAAGGGCGGCAGGCGGGCGCCGGCCTGGAAGCGGCCCGCGCCGTCCGTCTGGCCCTCGGCGAGCACCAGGCGACGCGGTTCCGCGGTCGACTTGAAGATCGCCGACACGGCGACGCCGGCGAGCGGTCCGTGGCTCACCGAGTCCTCCGCGACAACGGAGAGGCTGGCGTCGGCGTCATAGACGAAGTGG
>JALOKS010000154.1 GCA_025456385.1 Thermoanaerobaculales bacterium
GCGGCGTCGTGGGCCGGCGGCAGCTCGGCCAGCGGCGCCCGGGCCGGCAGGACGAGCTCGGGGAGCGGGCCCGCGCCGAGCCCGCGCACCAGCGGCGAGGACAACGGCTGCCACATACCCTTGGCAACGTTCTCCGGCTCGGGGCCGCGGAAGCCGAGGTAGGAGTAGCGGGTGTAGTGCGGCAGCTTGCGGGCGAGGCCCGGAACCGCGGCCGTGCCGCCGGCGACCCAGCCCACGGCGGACGTCGGGTCGCCCTCGCTTCGCGCCACGAGGACCACCGAGAGCTCGGCCCGCGTCAGGGTCTCGGCGGGGAGGCGCAGCTCGTCGACGCCGAGCGCCACACCCTGCTCGCCGAGCCGCGCCGCGATGCCGGGGCCGAAGCGGTTGTCCCAGCCGAGGACCCACGCGGCGGCCGCCGGCAGCTCCTCGAGCTCGCTGTCGAGCACCACCCGCGGCGCGGCGGGGCGCGCCCAGTCCGCTGCCAGCTGCCGCCACGCGGCGAGCTCCTCCGGCGGCGCCGCGGCAGGCAGCACGTAGAGCGGATCGGCGGCGCCGAACACGGTCGACAACGCCGGCGGCACCTCGAGCGGGTCGAGCCGCCGCATGACGTCGAAGGCGGGATCGACGTCGACGCGCAGCGGCTGCGACGGGCACGGAACCTCGATGATGCAGTCGCGGCCGCAGGTGCCGGCCTCGGCCCACAGCGCCTCACGCCGGCCGGCAACGGTCACCGCCACCGGCACCGAGATCGGGAAGGGCTCTCCGTCCTGCACCTGCCGCAGGTGGACCGCCACCCGCCAGGGCGCCTCTCCGGGCGCCCCCTCCTCGGCCCGCGCCTCGACGAGCGCGAGCATCGGCGCGCCGCGGCGCCGCACCCACTCGTCGACGAAGGGCAGCCAGTCGCCCCCGCTCGAGTCGGTGAAGGCCTCCGCGAGGTCCGTGAACGACGCCCGGGTGAAGCGGTGCTCGCGGTAGAACTGACCCAGGGCCGCCAGGAAGGCCTCGTCGCCCACCGCCCGCCGCGCCATGTGGAAGAGCATCAGGCTCTTGCCGTAGCCCACCGCCTCGGATGCGGCGGAGTGCCGCGACCCGAACTCACGCAGCGGGAAGTCCTGGCCCGCCGACACGAGGTCGCTGAACTTCTTCAGCGTCGCCCGCCGGTAGACCGCGGCCTCGCCGCGCTGCTCGGCGAAGAGGTGGTCTGCGAGGTAGGCGGTCAGGCCCTCGCACCAGTTGCCGCTCGGGAAGTCCACGTACACCGAGTTGCCCCACCAGTTGTGGAGGAGCTCGTGCGGGTAGGAGGAGGTCAGGATCCAGGGAAAACGGATCACCTGCGGTCCGAGGAGGGTGAAGCCCGGCATGCCGTACCCGGTCTCCCAGAAGTTCTCGACCAGCGCGAAGGAGGCGTAGGGGTAGGACGGCAGCATGCCGTTGTAGAGCTCGAGGTAACGGGCGGTGGCATCGAGGTAGCGGCCCGCGAGCGCCGGATCGTCCTCGCGCAGGAAGGCGAATATCTCGACCGAGCCCGCGCGCCGCCCGTACTCCCGCCACGGCCCGGCCACCAGGTAGATCTCCTCGGTCGGGTGCTCGAGGCTCCACGCGGTCACGCGCGTGCCGTCGGGTCCGGTCTCATGGCGGACGCGCCGCCCCTGCGACACCGCGTCCCACGGCGGCGTGAGACCCTGCACCTCGAGGTCGAAGCGCAGCAGGCCGTCGCCGAAGGTCGGCACCCAGAAGCTGGCGCCGGCGAGGAAGACCCCCGCCTCGTCGATGATCCCGGGGGTCTCCGAGAAGCTGCGCTGGTACTCCTCCCCGGCCGTCGCCAGCGGGTGGTGGATGACGCCGCCGTAGGCGAGCTCGATCGGCCCCTCGGGTGCGCCTTCGGGAACCAGCCGGTAGGCCTCGAGCGGCACCTTCTCGGCGACCGTGGCGGTGGTCGCGTTGATGCCGACGAAGCCGGCGCCGACCGGGCCGGCCTGCGGCTCGAGCCGCCACCCCGGGCTGAGCACCCGGGGAGCGAGGCCGGCGTGGAGGACGAAGCGCAGGGCTCCGTCGGCGTCGGGCGCGACCGCGCCCGCGAGGCTGATGCGGTCGCGCACCTCGAGCGAGCGCGCGGCCGGGGCGAGGCGGACCTCGAGAGCGTGGTGGACCGAGTCGGCGGCGGCCGCCGGCCCGCTGCCGGCGAGCAGCGCGGCGACCAGGGCTGCGAGGGCTCGGGAGTGGCTCATGCGACCTCCGCGCGGCATTCTACTGCGGCGGCAGGCCGCAGCCCGGGAGGGTGCCGGGAGGCCGCCGGGCCGGCCCCCACCGTGGACCCTGCACAGGATCCGCGGTAGGATTCGCGCGGCTCGCGATCGTGTCCCCCGCTCGACTGGAGGTGAGAATGGACATCCGCAGGGTTTTCGCAGCGTCGTGCGTCCTCGTCCTGGCAGCCGCGTCGGCGAGCGCCGATCTCAAGCTCGTCAAGCAGCAGCACACTGGCGCCTTCACGGTCATGGGTCGCGAGACCCCGGCCTCCGATGAGGAGCAGACGAGCTGGATCGGCAGCGACCGCTCCCGGATCGACAGCGGCGAACGGAGCACGATCGTCCGCCTCGACGCCAACAAGCTGTACATCGTCAATCACGCGGACAAGACCTTCCACACGCTCGAGCTCCCGGTCGAGATCGAGAAGTTCATGCCGCCCGGCATGGCGGACCAGATCAAGGCCATGATGACCTTCGTGGTCACCGTCACCCCGACCGAGGAGTCGAAGACGATCGGGGACTGGACGGCGCGGCGCTACGACATCGTGATGACCTCGCAGATGGTGACGACCTCGATGACGATGTGGGCGACCAAGGACGTGGCCTTCGACCAGAAGAGCTTCCACCGCCTCTACGAGCACCTCAACAGCCTCAACCCCGGGATGGCCGCGGTGGCGGCGGAGATGCGCAAGATCGATGGTCTCGTGGTCGAGCAGGAGAGCAGCTCGTCGATGCCGATGATGGGCGACGCGAAGATCACCCGCAGCGAGCGGACGCTCTCGGCCACCGAGCTCGAGCCGCCCCCGGGGACCTACGAGGTGCCGGCCGGCTACAGCGAGCAGCCCTTCGACTTCATGGCCTCGATGCAGCGCCAGTGAGCTCGCCGGGCCGGCGGCCTCAGGCGCTCGGCGACCACGAGGCCGCGATCAGGGTCACATCGTCGTAGGGGGTGTGGCCGCAGGTGAAGGCCTCGATCTCCTCGAGCAGGTAGTTGATCGCGTCCTGCGGGTCCGCCGGCGCCTCCTCGAGGCACTGGGCGAGCCGGTCCTCCCCGAAGAACTCGCCCTCCGGCGACATCGCTTCGACGGCGCCGTCCGAGTAGGCGAGGACGAGGTCGCCGGGCTCGAGGGCGGCCTCGAGCATCCGGTAGCCGCCGTCGCGCAGCGCGCCCAGGGGCAGGCGGTGCTCCGGCATGGCCAGGCACTCGATCCCACCGCCGGTGCGGCGCACCAGCGGCGGGGGCTGGCCCGCCAGCGTGTACCCGAGGCGGCCACCGCCCGCGGCGAACGCGAGGTATCCGAGGGACACGAAGCTGCCCGCCTGGTACTCCCCCCGCTTCCGCCGCGCGCGGAGGGCGTAGAGGCGCTCGTTGGCCAGGCGCAGGAGCTCCTCCGGCTCCGGGTGGGCGAGCGCCACCGACTTGAGCACCTCGTGCGCGGCCATCATCATCAGCGCACCGGAGATCGACTTCCCCGACACGTCGCCGTAGACCACGACCTGCTGGCCGTCGCTCCTGCCCGGAAGCTCGGCGAAGAAGTCGCCGCCGACCTCGCGCGCCGGCCGGCACACCGCCGCCAGCGACCAGCCGGCGGCTGCGGTCAGCTCGCGGGGCAGCAGCGAGGCCTGGATCGACGCGGCGATCTTGAGCTCGCGCTCGAGCTCGGCCTGGCGCGTGCGCTCGTCGAGGAGGATGCTGGTCTCGAGGGCGATCGACGCCTGGTTGAGGAGCCCGCGCAGCAGCTGCAGCTCCTCTCGCTCGAAGGCTGTCTGGCCGGTCTTGCCGGAGAGCAGAATCACACCGACCGCCCGCCGCGTCGTGGCGAGGAGGCCCGCGAGCTCGACCCCGGCCGCACCGAGGACTGCGGCGAAGCGCTCGACCTCGGGTGACAGGAGGCGCAGCGGCGCGAGCTCGTCGATCCGGACCAGGGAGCCCCGGCGTTTGAGCTGCTCGTGCAGGATGCCGATGACGGGCAGCTCGCCGGGCAGGCTCGGCGGGCCCTCCTGGCGCACCAGGCGGTCCCCCGCCACCAGGTAGAGGGCGGCGAAGCGGAGGCCGAGCAGCGCCGGCAGCCGCTCCACGAGCTGACCGACCACCGGGCCGATCTCGACCTCCCGGGTGAAGGCCTCCCCCATCTCGACCATCGCGTGCTGCAGGCGCAGGCGCTCAGCGAAGAAGAAGCGATCCACCGGCCCCTGCAGCCGCTGCCGCAGCGGCTCGAAGAGCAGCACGATGGCGAGCGCGAAGATCACCGGGAAGTACGGCGAGGCGGCGAGCGCGGTGCCCCGGAAGAGGAGGTTGAAGGAGGCGATGCCGAGGGCGTAGACCGCGGTCACCATCGCGGTGGTCACGGTGTAGAGCAGGCTCTTGCGCAGGATGACGCGGATGTCGAGGAGCCCGAAGCGGATGATGGCGTAGGCGAAGGTGATCGGCACCAGGATCAGCGGCACCACGCCGAAGAAGAGGTAGCGCTCGGTGTTGAAGAAGGAGGGGAAGGCGACCGCGAGGACGATGAAGGGCACCACCCCGAACAGCGTGCCGAGGAAGACCAGGCCGGCGCCGCGCCGCTGGTTGGCGTCCGGCAGGTAGCGCGCGCTCGTGCCGAGGGCGCCGAGGCCGAGCACCATGTAGCCGACCATCGCCCACCAGTTGCTCATCGGCGCGCCGCTGATCAGGCCCAGGGAGTGCTCGGCGCGGCGGGCCCACAGCATGGTGCCGAGGTAGACGAGCGGCGGCAGCAGGTAGATCGGCAGCATCTTCGCGCTGATCTTGGAGATCCAGCCGACCAGGCGTGCCAGGGGGTCGCGACGCCACTCCCAGACCGGCCGCGGGTAGATGAGGAAGAAGTGGAGGAAGGCCGCCGGCAGGAACAGGAGGGCGATGGTGCCGAAGGAGAGCACGAAGGTGTCGACCCACGAGTAGGAGGCGGGGCGCAGCCGGCACACCAGGAAGAGCATGAACAGGCTGGACATGATGAAGAAGACGCGCGCCGCCGGCAGCCGCGGCTGGCGCAGGACGACGAAGGATCCGACGCCGAAGAACAGGAAGCCGAGGAGCGCAGCGTACAGGTAGGAGGTGTCGCCGATGCGGCGCCGCCCGAGCTCGACCTCGATCTCGAAGATGCTGCCGCTGGAGCGCACGAGGTAGGAGATCGAGTCGCCGATGCGGTGGCGGTTGAGCAGGGTCTGGGCGTGGGTCTGCGAGTCGAGGAAGGTGCGGTCGATGCCGACGATCACATCCCCGGGTCTGATGCCGGCGCGCTCGGCGCCGGAGCCCGGGACGACGGCCCGCACCACCCGCGCGCCGGGAACGTCCGCCTCCAGGATCACGCCGTCGTAGGGCCGGGGCAGGAACATGTCCGCGACCGAGAGGACGGCGATCAGGAAGGCGATGATCCCGGGCGCCAGGGTCAGCCCGAGACGCCGCTGCGAGCGCTGCATCACCACATCATACGCGCGCGGACGGCATCTTGTTCGCGACAGTGTCGCAGAATTTTCCGGCTCCGCGGCCCCCACTCACGCGGGGAAAACGGCCCGCAGGCGGGACGCCTCCGCCCGCAGCTCGGCGGCCGCGGCGGCGAGCCGACGCGCGCCCGCGGCCTCGCCCTCGCCCTGGGTGCACGGCGAAGGCTCCTCGTCCGGGTCGCCGAGGCCGGCGTCCCGCAGCCGGCGCTGGCTGGCGACGATGAGGTCGCGGATCCGCTCCGCGTTGTCGACGCCCCGGAAGGCGCCGAGGTGCATGCTCGGGGACTCGTGGTGGGCGCTGCCGGCATCGGCACGCTCGCCGCCCCCGGCGGTGCGGACCTGCAGGTCGGCGATGCCGAAGAGGCGCTGCAGAGGCCCCTGGCGGATCGACAGCTGCTGGATGTTGGCGAGGGTCATGGTCTGCTCGCGCACCGTCAGCACCCCCTCGCGGATCCGCAGGCTGGTGTCGGTGACCATGTACCAGCGGTAGCGGAAGTCGAGGGTGACCAGCAGCAGGGAGAACGGCAGCTGGGCGATGAAACCCACGACGCCGAGGATCTCGATGAGGCGGAGCAGCCCCGAGGCGAGGACCAGGGGACCGATCTCGACCGTTGACAGGACCACCAGGCCGACCACCAGACCGACGGCCGTCCCGGCCTGCCCGAGCGACCACCCGAGGAGGCGGTAGCGGTAGTAGCCCGGCGCCGCGTTGAAGACCGCGAGCGAACCCGCGCTGCCGAGCGGCGGCTCCGGCCGCGCCGGCACCCGGAGCGCCGTCGCGATGAGCCCGGCGAG
>JALOKS010000465.1 GCA_025456385.1 Thermoanaerobaculales bacterium
ACCTCGACGCCCGGAGCGGGCGGCCGCGCGGGGAGCTCTGCGAGCCAGACGAGGGCCGTTGCCAGACCGAGAGCCGCATAGGCTCCGGCAGCGGAGTTCCTGGCCACCGGTGGAAGCCCCAGGAGCCACAGTGCGACGAGGGCGGCGAGCGGCGCCCACACCATCGCCTCGGTGCGGCCCGCGAAGTAGACGGGCAGCCCGGCGAGCGCGAGCGCGGCGATAGCCAAGGCCGGAATCAGCGCGAGAGCGAGGTGGAGGTGACGCCGCGGCTCGCGGTCGGCAGGCCCGGCTCGCCGCCCCAGAACAAGCGCACCGGCAGCGGCCGCAGTGGCGAGCGACCCGGCCGCGAGCAGGGACAGCCAGGCCGGCACCGGCGCTGCGGCGAGCTCGAAGAGCGCCGGGTAGGGCCCCGCCGGCGCGAGCACCGCGAAGGTCGCGAGCCCCGGCCGCCCCGGCCCCTCGGCGACAGCGACCCAGGCCATCGAGGCTGCGGGTGCCGCCAGCATGACCGGCATCCACGCCAGCGCCGGCAGTGAGGCGGCGGCGGCCGCCATCAGGAGCCGCGGCAGGTGCCGGCGCTCGAGCCCGACGGCGAGCGCCGGCAGGAAGGCGAGGCTGACAAAACCGGTGTAGTGGAGCAGCGGCAGGCAGGCGGCCAGCGCAGCGAAGGCGGCGGCGCCGCTCCTGCCGCGCGCGATCCAGCCCGGGCCGAGGATCCAGACCACGGCGTTGACCAATGCGAGCAGGGCATAGGCGCGCGCCTCGCTCGCGAAGTAGAGCAGCGGCAGCCAGGACACGCTGAGCAGCGGCCCCCAGAAGCGCGCGGCGGGGCTCGACCGTGCTCCGAGCCACACCACCCACGGCACGGCCGCGAAGGCCAGCGCCGACGGCAGCCGCACCACGAAGGTGCCGAGGCCGGAGCCCTCCGGCCAGCCGATGAGGAGGTACAGGAGGTGGCAGAGCAGGTAGTGGAACGGCGGGCCCGAATCGACCCGCAGCGCGGCCACGAGCTCGGCGAGCGGCAGGCGCGCGAGCGCCAGGGTGTAGAGCTCGTCGTGCCACACCGGCCGAAGTGCCGAGCCGGCGAGCGCGGCCGCCAGCGCCGCCAGAGACACCACCGCCGGCCACCACGCGAGGGAGCGCGGACCCGCAGCAGGCGGCGGGTCGGGACGACGTCCGCTCATTCGCTGCTCCCCCTTGGGTCGCGGCACGGGTCCACCCGCGCCAGGAGCGCGACCAACAGTACGCCGAAGACGGAGAGCCGGCCGCCGAGCGTGCGGGACCGCGACGGCCCCAGGCTGGCCTCCACCGTCGAGACGCCCCCCGGGCAGGCGACCGCGACCAGGCCGCTGCGGGTGGCGAAGGGCCGCGCGCCGCCGTCGACGGTGACCCGCCACTCCGGCCACCACTGGATCGGCAGCAGCACCTCGGACGGCCCGACGGCGCTCACGCGCCAGCGGCCGCCCGCCACGCTCCGCGCCTCCTCGACGACCGTGGCCGGCTGGGCGCCGAGCTCCCGCAGGCTCGCCAGCCGGTCGAAGCCCGGCGCGTAGAGGCCCCGCGCCGAGGGCAGCACCGGCGCGAGACCCCAGTGCTCGTGCACCAGCCGCGCGAGCTCGGCCGGCGTCGCCTTCGCCGGAAAGGTCCCGGCGCCGTCGAGATCGAGCCGCAGCGGGACGAGCGCGCTCGGCAGGAGGAGTAGCGACGCTGCCAGCCACCGCCAGCTCCCGGACAGGCGCGGCAGCGTCAGCACGAGCACGATCGTCGCCGGGCCCAGGAAGCGCCACGGGAACTGGAGGAAGCCCATTCCCGCGAGACGCCACAGCGGCGCGGAGACCTCGAGGTTGAGGGCGAGCGCCGTCAACGCGGCGGCGACCAGCGGCCACCTGCCTCGGCCCTCGCCGCGGGTCGCCACCACCAGGGCCACGGCGCCGAGGGCGATGGCAACCGCCGTCAGCGGCAAGCCGAGCCCCGGCGTCGCCGGCAGGAAGTTGGAGCGCCAGTCGAGCGGCCCCGCGACGAGCTCGCCGAGGGCCAGGTTGTGGCGGTCGAGGAGGGCCGGAAGCCACAGCAGGAAGCCACAGCAGAGAGGCCGCGAGCAGGCCGCTGGCGGCCCACAGGAAGGTGCGCAGCCCGGCCGGCGGGCGATCGCCAGGCTCGCGCACGCCGCCGCGCTGCTCCTGGACCCACGCGGTGAGCCAGGCCGCCCCGAGCAGCCATCCCGCCTGCAGCAGCATGCCGACCTGCGAGCCGGCGACCAGGGCGACGCCCGCTACGAGGGCGAAGCCCCCGCGCCGGCTCCCGACCCCCGGCGGCAGGCCGCGGGCGAGCACCAGCGCGGCGCCCGCCAGCGCCCATGCCTCCGTGGTCGTAGCCCGGCTGAGGGCCACCGCCAGGAGGTACGGGGTCGCGACGAGGACCACGGCGCCGGGCTGCCGCGCGGCCGCGGCCAGGAAGGCCGCGGACGCCAGCAGGGCGAGGGCGAGCGACAGGCCGACGGCGCGCTGGCCGTCGCCCACCAGCCGCGCCAGGCCGCCCTGCACGGCGAGCGGGATCGGCGAGTAGATCGTCGGCGCGAAGGACCCGGTGCCCCCGTTCCAGCCGCGGTGGTGGCGCGGCAGCACCGCGCCCTCGTCCCAGGCGCGGAGCTGCTCGACGGCGCCGGCGGCGTGGTAGTAGGCGTCGTCGCCGCGCGGCGGCAGCCACCAGAAGAGCACGGCCAGCAGCCCGGGAAGGAGCCAGAGCGCAGGCCGCAGTCGGGTCACGCTCGTTCCCACCGCCACGCCAAGCCGAGGATCGTCGCGAGGGCCGCGAGCACGCTGACCGCGGTCGCCGGAACGAGGCCGGGCGGCCGGTAGCGGCCGACGAGCTCGTGCCGCCCCGCGGCCACCGGCAGGGCCTGCAGGATGCCGGGACCCTGAGCGGGTGCCACCGCGCGGCCGTCGAGCGACCAGCGCCAGCCCCGCACCGGGGCGAGGGCGATCCACGCCCAGCCCGGGCGCGGGGTCTCGAGGAGCGCCCGGCAGGAGCTCCCAGCGAGCTCGAGCGACACGAGCTCCCCGAGGGGCCGCGGGGGCTCGCCCGCGACTGGAGGGCCGGCGGCGAGCAGCACCTCCGGCAGGGCGCCGTGGTTGCGCAGCAGCCTCATGCCGCCGTTGACCCGCACCTCCTCCATCCCGGCCGGGACCGGCGCCGCCGCGCGCAGGACCACCCACGGCGCGGCCAGGGTGTCGAGCCACCAGCGGCCCTCCGGGCCGCGGTCCGCGAGCTCGAGGTG